>JBLYYW010000140.1:0-15900 GCA_048550155.1 Acidimicrobiales bacterium
ACAGGGGCCCGCCCAACCGTCGTTCAGACTCCCGATTGGCCTATCGAGCCGGGGGAGCGTAGATCAGGCCACCCTCGTTCCAACGAGCGTTGGCCGAACCGGCGCGCTCGAGGCCGACCGGGTTGAGGTTGCGGGCAAAGATCTCGTCGTAGTTGCCAACTTGGCTGATGACGTTGAAGAAGGCGTCGGCGCTCAGACCCATGCTCGTCTGGAGTTCACCTTCGCCACCGAGCAGGCGCACGTTCTCGGGGTTGTCGCCACCGAGGGCGGCGTCGACACTGGAGGACGTCACACCGTTCTCATCGGCGATGATCGTTGCGTAGACCACCCAGTTGACAACGTCGGCCCACTGGCTGTCGTTCTGGCCATAGACCGGGCCGAGTGGCTCCTTCGAGATCGGAGTGGCAGGGAAGATAACCCACTCTTCACCGGCGGGCTCCTGCTGGGCCTTACGTCCAACGAGTCCGGAACCATCGGTGGTGATCACGTCGCAGGTTCCGGCGATGAATGCATCGACCACCTGGTTGTAATCCTCGAAGGTGTTCAGGGTGATGGAGATTCCCAGTTCGCCGGCCAGCTCAGAGATGTTGGTCTCGGTTGTGGTACCGGCGTTGGTGCACACGGTGGCGCCGTCGATCTCGGCGACCTCGCTTGCGCCACTGAAGCCATCGCTGGCACGGGCCATCAGCTGCTGACCGTCGTAGTAGGTGGTGGGGCCGAAGTCCATGCCAACGTCAGTGTCACGGCTCTGGGTCCAGGTGCTGTTTCGCATCAGCACGTCGACCTCGCCGGCCTGCACAGCGGCGAAGCGCTCGGCCGCGGTGAGGTTCACGAACGTGACAGCCTCGGAGTCACCCAGGACCGCAGCGGCCACTGCACGGCAGTAGTCGGCGTCGATGCCATTGACGGAGCCGTCGGCCTCAACGAAGGAGAACGCAACCGCTGCGCCGGAAACGCCACAGTTGAGGTTCCCGCGAGCCTGCACAGCAGCAAGGGTGCCGCCGCCCTGAGTCAGGTCGACGGTGTCGTCGCCCGAATCGTCCGAGCTCGAATCGTCGCCTGAATCGTCGGAGCTGGAGCCGTCGTCGGTCTGAGCCGAGTCGTCGGAGCTTCCGTCGTCCTCCGCACTGTCGGAGCCGCTACCGCAGGCCGCGCCCACGAGGGCGAAGGCGAACAGAAGCGACAGGAGCTTCAAAAGTGATGTACGCATGTGGTTTCCTTTCGCGGCCATTGGGTCAACCACTGTTGGCTGAACTCTCCCCGATATCTTGGCTGCCTCGTGAGGTTACCCCAGGTTGGTCGCCGTGCACCGGAAGCGTGTGACCTTCGTAACTTTGTGGAAACAATGCGGTTGGGCGGCCTTGGGCCCAACCGCGCCGGGGCGTCGTGCGCTCCGGCTCCTGCCGACTAGTCCTCGATGAGGTAGACGGTGAGCTCCAGTTGATCCCTTTTGATCGTTCCCAGGGCGCAACCGACGGCGGTATTGAGGAACGCAAGGTCCTCGACTGCGGTTTCGAACGTCAGCAGCTCTCGCGGCCCTCCCTCAGCGGTCCCTCTCCCGATGGCTCGATAGGCCACGATGTCCCTGCCGGTGCCGATCCGAGCCACGATCTCGAGGCTTTGGGTGCCGTCTGCCCCGACGGTGACTCGGTCCACTCCCGAGACCGGGCGTTCGCCGTCCCAGTGATCAGACGTGGCGACACCATCGAAAGGTACGTCAAGACGTTTGCCGGCCGAGACGTTGCCGATCGGCGTGAAGTTCAGGGTCCCTGAGATCTTGGCGAATTCTGTCAGTTTGGGCATGGGAGTCTCCTACCAGATAGCTGTTGGGTCGAGCGAAATGACTTCGCCCAGTGATGAATGGAATGAGTCGAACGTCTCGATGCGACCGTGTCGGTTGCTGGCCGGAGACACGGCTGCGAAGTCAGCGGTCAGTCCGAAGCCGCCCGCCTGCGCGGTGATGGCATGGCGCCACCGGCCCAGCAACTCCGAACTGTCATGGGCAACGAAACCTTCGCTGACGGCACCTTCCTCCAGGTCAGGAGGCGACCAAACCGAAGCGGAGATCGGAAGCAGCTGTTCGATGGCCGCCTCGACCCGCAGTTTGGCTTCGTGATCACCCGAGATTCGAGTCAAGAACATAGCGGCATGTTCGATGTGGAAAGCCTCGTCTCGGAGTGCCTGGGTGGCGAGCGCTGCAACCTCGGGGACCACCGACTGTGACAGCGCATCCCACCGCAGTTGTTCCGCAGTGTCGTACAGCCAGTGGCGGACCAGGGCGAGGTCCCAGCTGGCGCATTCGACTTCTGCCAGCCCACATGAGCGGTAGTCCGCTGGAGCTCTCAGAAGAGCGAAGCGGTCGATCTCGTTCGAGGGAACGAACATCTCGTACAGGCCAAGCGCATGTCCCAGTTCGTCTTGGGCAATTGAGCAGAACGCGAGGTCCTCCTCGAGAAACGGCCCAAGACCGATCCAATTCGCATGGCGTGAGCCGATCCTGTGCTCGTCGTCGGCGAATGCGAGGAGGTAGGCACGAGCCGCCGGAGAGAGTTCGATCATGAGGACGCTCTGTTCATCAGGAAGCTCTGTTCATCAGGACGCTCTGTCATGAAGACTCCTGGCGAAGGCGTTTGCGGCGGGCGGCGACAGTGCTGCCGTCGTTGGTGCGGTGCGGCAGATCAACCGTTGTGGCCAGGAGATCGGGATCGACGTCGAGGACATCATCTCGATCGACGAGCCACATCTGGTCACCCTCGCCCCTCCGGCAGTAGCTGTCGCGGGCGAGGATCTTTGCCATGGCCGGGTCCGGGGCCTGAAGGCTGCCGGCGTGACGGAACTCGTCCTTGCCGGGCCTCTTGAGAAACACCTCGAAGGTCTTCATTCTCGATACTCCGATCGGTCGAACTGTCTCATCGCATGACCTCGATCGGGTTCCGGCAGTCATCGCAGAACGCCAGGGAACGGCAACGGCTCGGACCCATCGGGGCGGTGTCTCTCACAGTTCCCGAACCGCACACCGGGCACACCAGCGAACCGTCTCGCCGCCGGAGTGTGACCGTGAACTCTTGCTCGAGGACCCGAATGACGTCTTCGGAGACGCGATCCTGGGTCCAGACCGGGCTGCGCAACCATCGCACTTCACATGTCGACACGCCGTCCAACGCCTCGACCGCTTCCTTGACGTCGTCGGCGATGAAACCCAAAGCCGGGCAGCCGCCGTAGGTGGGAATCATGCTGATCGATGCCCGATCCCCCTGAAGGTCGATGGTCTCGAGCAGACCCAGGTCGGTGACCGAGATACCGGGGTATTCAGGGTCATGCACTGAGGAGACCGCCGTGAGTATTTCCTCGACTGCTGGACTCATGCGGCCATTGCGACGTTGTCCAGGGCGGCTCGCACCCAGGCGGTGTCGGCGTAGTTGGCGGCTGCGTTGGAGATACGCCGCCGACTGTCGGGACCGCCCTGGCGCATCGTTGCGATCAAGGGCTCCCAGTCGATATCGGTGGTAACCCACGCGCCTTTTCCGTTGTCGACCGTCTCGTCGAAACGGAGGTTTGGGTCGGGGATCTCGAAGCCGTAGCCCTGGAGAAGGGGTACGTACTTCTGGATATAGGCGTGCCGGAGCTGTTCGTTTGGTTGGCTCTTGATCTTCCATCGCAGCAAGGGATCATTGGGATCGGAGTCCGGGCCGAAGAGCTGAACCGCCGGCCACCACCATCGATCCAGTGCTGCTTGGAACATCGTTCGCTGTGTCTCGGTTCCCTCCGCCAAGCGGAGGAGCATCTCCTCGCCGTGCCGCATGTGGAATCCTTCTTCGGCGACGATTCTTTTCAGTATCCGTTTGTAGGGCCCGTAGGTGCACTCGGCGAACACGGCTCGTTGTGATGCGAACGCCGCCGCATCCACCAAATACGCGATAGCGATCTGATCGGCCCACGTAACCGCCTGGTAGTGAAACACGTTGTGGAATCGGCTGCGTCCGTCAAACAGCTCCTCCAGCATTTGGGTTCGGTCCTTGATCCCCATGTCGGCAGCGACCTGATAGAGAAGGTGCGCATGACCGATCTCGTCTTGGGTTTTGGCCAAGAAGATCTGTTTGAGCCGAACCCCCGGCGCTTTCGGAATCCAGTCGCGCTCGGTCAGGCCTCCCATCAGTTCTGAGTTGGCGTGGAACTCGATGAACCGAAAGACCTCGTGTCGATACTCATCGGGCATCTGATCGTTGGGTTCCACCATGCCGCCACCGTCGATGAACACCTGGAAATCGTCGAGATCAGACCACGTGCGTGTCATGAGAGACTCCTCTTGTCTGCGATGCGTGAGAGTTTCCCGCCCTCGGATCGCGGCAGCGACCCCTCCGGTTCGACCGAAACACCGACTCCGATTCCCAGTGAAGATTGCATGTCGGCAGTGATTGTTCTCGCCAGAGCCTCGTGATCGGCATCGGATCCGTCGGTCTCGCAGCGGATTGTGAGCGTGTCCAGGGTGCCTTCTCGATTGACAACCAGCTGGAAATGAGGGCTGACACCGTCCACTGCGAGAAGGGTGTGCTCGACCTGACTGGGGTACACGTTGACGCCGCGTATCACGAGCATGTCGTCGGCCCTACCGACGATTGCGCTCATCCGGACGTGAGTCCGCCCGCACGGGGCGGGCTCGCGGGTTATGGAGCAGAGGTCGCCAGTCCAGTATCGAAGGACCGGGAAGGCCTGTTTGGTAAGGCTGGTCAACACCAGGACCCCAACCTCTCCATCGGGTACCGGTTCCCCGCTTTCGGGATCGACGACCTCAGGGAGGAAGTGATCTTCCATGATCACCGAACCATCACGGTCAGCCGTTTCGCAGCTGACCCCGGGACCGATGACCTCGGAGAGTCCGTAGATGTTGACGGCGATGACATCGAGCCGCTCTTCGATTGTTTGGCGCATCTCCTCGGTCCATGGTTCCGCGCCGAGAATCCCGACCCGCAAGGAGTTGTTGGGTTGGTTGCGTTCGGCAAGTTTCTCCGCCAGCGTGAGCGCATAACTCGGAGTGCAGCAGATCGCCTCGGGCTGAAAGTCTTCGATCAGGGTCAATTGCCGATCGGTATTGCCGCCCGAGACCGGGATGACACCGATCCCTGCGGCCTCGGCCCCGCCGTGGAGACCGAGCCCGCCGGTGAAAAGGCCGTACCCGTAGGCGTTGTGCAGCCACCATCCCGGTTCGACCCCTGCGCCCCGTAAGCACCGTGCCACACACTCGTTCCAGATCGACAGATCTTCACGCGTGTAGCCGACGACGGTGGGTTTGCCAGAAGTGCCCGAGCTGGCGTGGATCCGCGCGAGGTCGCTTCGGTCGGAGGCGAAGAGGCCAAACGGGTACGTGTCTCGAAGGTCGGACTTCTTGAGGAACGGCAAGCCAGCAAGATCATCAAGGCTGCTCGGATTAGCGATGCCGTCCAGTCGTTCGGCCATCAGCGGTACACGTTCGCGTAGCCGCCTCACCGTCGTCTGGAGGCGTTGCAACTGGATGGTCTCCAGCTGCTCGCGAGGCATCGTTTCTATTTCGGGTTTATGGAAACCGGTCACCACGTCGGACACGACATGATCATAAACGACCCGGCGCGATCGTCAATGGCTTAACGATTCCGCTTTTCGCGAGATCGAGGTCGGGTACTGTGCGGAGGTGACCAAACCTCTGTGGCCGGCCGAGCCGGTGGAAGCGCTGCTCGGAATTGAACCTGTGACCCAGAGCGACACCGGTGCAACGGTGGAGCTGGCCGTCGTCGAGGAACACGCCAACGACCATCAGATCTGCCACGGAGGGATCATCTTCTTGCTGGCGGACGCAGCCATGGGTCGCGCCAGCAACACAAGCGTGAGCTCGCTGGCCAGTCACGCCGAGATTGATTTCCTGAGCGCGGTTCCACTGGGTTCACGCCTACGGGCGACGGCCGAGTTGCGCAGACATCGCCGAAAGCTTCGGATCTGGGATGTGTCGGTGGCGATCGTTGGCATCGATGGCTCCGCCGAGATCATTGCAGAGTTCCGGGGCCGAACCATTCAGATTGCTGACCAGTAACGATGGATCCGTTCGAAGAACGAGCTCGAAAGCGGCTCGAAGCGATCGACGATCTCGATATCGAGGCGTTCAGCGCATCCTTCCTGCTTTTCCGGCTTTCGACTCAATACCTCGGGTATCTGGAGAGCACCGTTCACCGTCCGCGAGGTCTGTCCACCGCTGGGTTCCGGGTGCTGTTCACCGTCTGGGTGTATGACGAACTCGAGCCGCGCCAGATCGCTCGCCTTTCCGGTGTGTCGACCGCGGCGGTTTCGGGTGTCTTGGGCACGTTGGAGTCAAAGGGGCTGGTGGTGAAACAGCGAGACACAACCGACCGACGCTTGGTTCGGGTGCGACTCAGCCAGGAGGGTGCTGACCTCTTGACCGAAACCTACGCGGAGCAGAATCGCACCGAACACGAGATGTTCGAGGGATTGGATCAGCTCGACGACTTCTCAGGGCGAATGCGCTCGCTGTTGCAGTTGTTGAACGAACGTTGAACCTGCCGCTAGAGGGTCTGCGCCAAGGGGGTAGTCGCTGACGCCTTTGCCAAGTGCTTCAGGAGTTGAAAGGCCGTGTCCAATTCGAGGTCTGGTAGCGAGACGACACCTCGAAGGCCCATTCCAGCGGTGCCAACTTGCACGCTGGCGAGACCGAGGCGGCGCTGGAAGAAGGTCTGATCGAGTCGGAGGATCTGGAGCTTGTCCTTGCGGACCAGAATCAGACGTTCGCCTATGACCCCGGTTCGAAACAGGAACTGCTCGGGCCCGACCGCCCAGCCCAGCCGTTCGGCGCGCCGCCGCGAGTACCACAGGGCGAACGACACGTACGCCACGATCAGTACGACGAAGCCCACCGCAAGGATGGTCCGGTTGCCGCCCGAGGCAACGACGATCAACACGGTGAGCGCAACGATGAAGGGAACCGCTCCCATTGCGAACCTCACACGAGAGCGCCGCTTTGTGAGCGGACTCACGCGGGCGAGATCAGCCTCTCCCAGCTCCACGTCGCCCAGGGCATCTGCGGCGAACCGGGGCCAAGAGTCCTTGGCGACTGCCGGTGCCAGATAGTTGACCGCGGCATTGCCACCCTCGACATCTGCGGTTTCGAAGCGGATTGCCTCGAGCCCAAGTCGCTGGGCCGCGATGTGTCGGTTCACTTCCACCAGTTGCAGACGTTCTCGGCGAGCGTTCAGCTGTACCTCGGTCAGGAGTCCTGTCTTTATTCGCAGTCGATCCGGATCGCTCCACAGCCGAAATCCACCAAGGGCCAGAACCGGTGCTACCGCAGCCAGGAAGCCAGCTGCCATCGGAGCAAGAATGAAGATGATCCCGCCCCACGACAGCTCGTCGGTGACATCCCGGGTTGCGTCGGGAAAACTCAGCACAACCGCTGCTAGGACGACCAGCGCGAAGAGTCCGAGAAGTGGGCCGGCCGAGGTCACCGCTCGTAGCTTCACGAGATCCACCAGATCGAGCGAATGGATCGGATCGGCCACATAGGCGCTGGTTCCACTCGGTGCGGCCATTTGGGGCACCGCTGAGTCCAGGACTGGGGAGCTGGCGTTGGCGGCTGGTCCATGGGCCTCGCGCCGGAGCAACGTCATGAGTTCCTCGGCGTCCTCGGCCGAGAGCAGACGAAGATTGACATCACCGCCCTGGGACGCGTCGCTGACGGTGAGTTCCATCAAGCCGGTGGCCCGGGCGATCAAACCGGCGGATGTCGACAGGTTCTGGATGTTGCGGCGCGGCAGTACCTGACGATTCTTGCTGATCACACCGTAGTTGTGCAGCAGAGCGTCGTCGGTGAGGGCATATCGGGTGCTGTAATACCGAGCGACGGCAAACCCGACCGGAGCCAGGATTGCAAGGGCCGGAATGATTTCGGTGGCCATCGCACCTCCCGAGCCGCCCTGGGAGAGCACGATCACGATCGGAAAGATGAGGTCTCGAACTGATGAGACGAACTCGATGAGCAGTGTGTACGGATGGGGTCGTTTCCAGTCGATGTCACCGGCGACGCCAGGAGCCTGCAATGCCTGCGGCGGGAGTGGCAACGGGTTGACCGGAGGCTGGTGAGGTGGCGGATGGTCACTCATGCACACCCTGGCCCAGCTGGGATCGAATATCGCCCACGGTCTTGGTTGTCAGATGGGGAATCGTGAGATTCGGCGCGCCGGCGCCGGCGGTATGCACAGTGATCGTCTCGAGATCGAGCATCCGATCGATCGGGCCACTGTTGGTCGTAACGGTTTGGATTCGATTCCGGGGAATGACGATCCGGTGGTGACCGACTACGCCGTGTTTGGCCTCGATCCACCGATCGCTGATCTGCCAGCCCCAGTTTCGGAATCTGACCCCGGCCCACCAGTAGCCGAGCGCGGCTCCGAAGAGCGCCGGTAGGGCGCTGGCCGAATAGACCCAGCCGAGGGGCTCGATGGCCACGAGCGCACCGGCAACAAGCGACCCCAGGAGGAGCCCGAGAAACCCGCCGAACAGGATGCCGCCGACCTTCCAGAGTTTTTCGACGCTGTCCGGTAACCGCTGCACTTTCTCTATTCTACCCACCCGCAACGAAGGGCCTGGATAGGGCTCAGAGAACCACCGAAGGTGATCGACTGGTCCTAGACTTGATCGGTGCTGACCGTGTCAGGTTTGAAGAAGGAGCACGGGAACCGACTGCTCTTTCAGGACGTCACCTTCGAGCTTCGCCCGGGCCGACGTATCGCACTGATCGGCGGAAACGGTGCCGGCAAGACCACCATGCTCGAAATTCTCGTGGGACTGCAGGACGCTGACGCGGGTTCGGTGCACAAGCCGAGCGACTACGTGATTGGGTACCTGCCTCAGGAACTCACCGAATCCTGGACCGGGACGGTTCTGGACGAAGTGCTCGGCGGCGCCGACCACCTGCGCCAGATGGAAAGCGAGATCGCCGACGTTGGCGAATCACTGGTCGAAATCGATCATCCGAACCATCTCGAGCGTCTCGAACGGTTCGGTGCGCTCCAGAGCCGTTTCGAGCAGATGGGCGGCTACCAGATCGAGGCCGAGGCCAGGCGCATCCTCGGAGGGCTCGGCTTCACCGCCGCAGCGATGGACCGCCCATTGGCTGAGATGTCGGGGGGTTGGCAGATGCGTGCTGCGCTGGCCCGACTACTACTTCAGAAGCCCGACGTGCTGGTCTTGGATGAACCGACCAATCACCTTGACGTCGATAGCGTCGGCTGGTTGGAGGAACAGCTCACCGCATTCCCTGGATCACTGCTCTTCGTAAGCCACGATCGTGACTTCATCGACGCAGTCGCCGGGCGGGTGATCGAAGTTGCCTGGGGGACTGCCACCGAATACGTCGGAGGCTTCGTCGAGTTCATCGTGCAGCGGGAGGAGCGTCTGGCTCAGGCCGAGGCAAAGGCGGCCCAGCAGTCTCGCCAACGAGCCCAGGCCGAACGGTTCATCGAACGATTCCGCTACAAGGCAACAAAGGCTCGCCAGGTTCAGAGCCGTATCAAGGCCCTGGAGAAACTCGAGCAGATCGAGGTGCCAAAAGACGCACAACTGAAGATCCGTTTCGCATACCCAGAGCCGCGTCGTTCAGCTCGGGTCGTGATTGAAATCGACTCTGCTGACTTTGGCTACGACGATGAGCCGGCAGTGGTGACCGACGTAAACCTCGTCGTCGAACGGGGTCAGAAGCTCGCGTTGATCGGCCCGAACGGTGCTGGCAAATCAACGATTCTCAAAGCCGTGCTCGGTTCTTTGAAACCGCGGAGCGGTTCGGTGGCAATCGGCAACAACGTGGACATCGCCTACTTCGCCCAGCACCAGGTGGACGCTCTTGATCTTTCACTCACCGTCGAGCGGGAGTTTCGGCGAGCTGTCGGAGAAGGCCTCGACAGCAAGCGCAACGTCCGATCGGTTCTCGGCTCGTTTGGATTCCGAGGTGACGCCGTCGAACGGCAGGTCGCCCAACTCTCGGGAGGCGAACGAACCCGGCTCGCACTGGCCGAGACGATGTGCAACCCTGTCAACCTTCTCATCCTCGACGAACCCACCAACCACTTGGACCTGCCGAGCTGCGATGTGCTGGAAGACGCGCTGAGGGCATACCCGGGAACGGTTCTGTTGGTCAGCCACGATCGACACCTCATCCGTAATGTCGCAGAAGAGGTGTTGGAGGTGCGAGACGGTCGCGCTGTCCTGCACGAAGAGGTCGAAGAGCACCTGTTCGGGAAGCAACCAATCAAAAAAGCCCAGCCGGAGAAGAAGCCCCCGGCACAACAATCGGGCAACTCGAAGGCCGCAACCGCTACTTCAACCGCAAAGCGATCGAGCGCCAAGGGGCTGTCTACGAACGAACAGCGTCAGCTGCGCAAGAAGGTCGACAAGCTCGAGGCTGCGGTGCATCGATTGGAGCAGGAACTTGCGCAGGTGCAGAACCGCCTCGCCGACCCTGCCGTCTACGCCGATGGTGAACTGATGCACGACCTCATCGATCAGAACGAGACCCTTGAGAGACGTCTGCAGCGGACCATGACCGAATGGGAACAGGCCCACGAAAAGCTTGGTTAGCCGTGCCTGGGTGCCCGCCTGGGCACGCTCCAGCTGGCGCAGCAGGCTAGCGGGACAAATGCACGGCGTTCATGATGAAGCCAGCATGAGATGCGGCGGCCGGAAGGTTTCCGAGCGCACGTCGATCCTTCGGATCGATCTGAGCGCTCAGGAGACCCGTCGGTCCTATGTCGCGAGCCAATCGATCCAGAAGTTCCAAGGCCTCGTGATTCCTGTCCACCAACATCAGTGAATCGATCAGCATCGACGTCGCCAAATGCACACCGTGGCGACGGCCTGGTAGTCCGTCATCGCTGTGTGAGTTGTACACGGTCCCGTCGGTCAACAACTCGCGACGCACCGCCTCGACCGTGCTGGCGAACCGTGGATCGTCGGGGGAGAGCAGTCCGCTGAGCCCAACCGAGAGCGCGCCGACATCGAGTTCGGTCCCACCGTAGGTCGCAGTGAAGCTCTGGCGCTGTTCGTTCCACCCCTTCTCCAGCACATCGGCGGCAATGTCGTCGCGAAGCGCAGCCCACGTAGTGGGAACCCGATCGCAGAACTGGCGAGAGATTCGAATTCCTCGATCGACCGCCAACCAGCAGTACACCTTCGAGTGCACGTAGTGCTGAGGGCGGGTTCGGCTCTCCCACATACCATGATCCGGTTCCTGCCAACGGCGAGCCACGGAAACCACCAGATTCTCCACCAATCGCCAATCCGAAACGCTCAGTTTGACTCGCTGATCCTTCATGCTGTCGATCACTTGGAGCAGCTGACCGTACAGATCGAGCTGCACCTGCATGTCGGCTGCATTGCCGACGCGCACAGGTCGCGACCCCCCGTAACCCGGAAGTCCCGTGATCTCGGCCTCCGGTGGAAGATGTCGCCCGGTGACGAGGTAGATCGGTGAGAGACGATCAGTTTCGGGCCGTACGTCGAACACCCGCTTCAGCCAGTCGATGAACCTTCGTGCCTCCAACGTCGACCCCAGCTCCAGAAGCGCCAGGCACGAAAGTGCACCATCGCGAAGACGACTGTGTCTCATATCCCAGTTGCGGACGCCTCCCAGATATTCGGGAAGGCTCGTGGTCGCGGCAGCGACCATGGCGCCGGTCGGTCCGTGTTGGAGTGCGAGAAGGGTGACAGCGCTTCGTTCGACTTCCTCGGTGTACTTCTTGGTTCTTTCCAGCCGGTCGCTCTTGCCGGTCCAGAACTGCTGGGTATCAGCTTGCCTGTCGACCTCGGAACGAGGGTGAGCCTCCATCGAGTCAGTGCCGGTTCGCAGTTCGAGAATCACGCGGCCCTTCATGAGATCCACGTTGGTGTGCGCAGTTTGGTGCTGACCGTTGTCGGTCACACTCCACTCGCACCCTTCCCAACCCGAGCCGCTGCACCGCAACACAAAAGGATCCACTGCTCCTCTGATCCGGACGCCCCCTCCAGTCGTTTCCAACGCCGTTGGGATTCGACCGAAATCGAGCCGTGGGGCAAACCTGAGGTGGACCTCACCAGTTCCTTCGAGCACGCGAATCAGGTCGGAGCGACCCGCAAACTCTGAGGTTCGATTCCCCGAGACGTCCATGTAGTCGGTGACGGTGAAATCCTCGAACCGAGTCTCCAGGATCATCGAGCCACTTCGATAGCTCTGGCTGACAACCTGGGAGCCCCCGATCGGCACGATGTCAAAGGACCCGGCTGACGCACCACCCAGCAGCTCGGCAAAGACCGCTCCCGAATCGACCCGAGGGACACACATCCAAACGATGCGCCCGTTCGGGTCTACGATCGCCGCGGTGCGTTGATCAGACAACAACGAATGAGCCTCGATTGGCTGCAACCCGGACCCCGTGAGCCAGTCCGACCTGAGCTCGGAGAGAAGGGCGAGAATACGGGACACGGTGTCGGGTGAGTCGACACGATACCCGGCAGCTGTTTCTGCCTGACCGACGTGAATTCCCACATCTGGCCCGCGCAACGTAGCAAACGCGTCTTCGTCGGTGGTGTCATCGCCGAGGAACAGCACTGCGGTGGCGCCGACATCACCCCTGATCCGTTCGAGCGCATCTCCTTTGTTCGTGGCGGTGACAGTGAGCTCGACCACGTCGTGGCCATGACGCCAGAAGACACCCTCCCAGCTCCCAGGCCCCTCTCTCAATGCCGTGGTCGCTGCGTCAGCTGTTTGCCTGCTGGCCCCCCGGAGATGAAACGCGAGCCCGGCCGGCTTCTGCTCGACCCGCCCGCCGATTTCGGAGGCCACCTGATGGGCGGCCGCGATCAACTGGCTCCGAAGATCTGAGCTCTCCGGATCGAGATCGCTGGCAAAACCGACATCGAACTCGCTGCCATGGCTCCCAACCAGACGAATCGCGTCGTCCATGGAAGACACCGAACGGAGGTCATCGAGGCTGCGGCCCGAAATGAGTGCTGCGAAGGTGTCGTCGGCTCGACCCAAGGCCCGTAGGGCAGAAACCGATTCGGGATTTGCCACGGCAAGATCTGGATCATCCACCAGCGGAGCCAATGTTCCGTCG
The DNA here is from genome assembly GCA_048550155.1 of Acidimicrobiales bacterium. GTDB lineage: Bacteria > Actinomycetota > Acidimicrobiia > Acidimicrobiales > SZUA-35 > JABDIY01. The sequence continues at coordinate 13,125 of JBLYYW010000140.1, forward strand.
TAGTCGGTCGCCACCAGCAAGACCGGAACCGCAGCCAATCGACGCAACTCCTCCCCGAGGAGGCTCAGGCTGTCGCTCGTCATCTGATCAGTATTCCGCTCGCACCGACTCGTTCCTCAATTATGTTGCCTTCGCTCGCCTCCGCTCGTTCCGGCCGTTCGTCGGCGCTGGGCGCCTCCTCTCTTCCACAGTTGTTCGCCAGGGCTCACAACTGCCTGAGGTAGCCGTCTTTGCTCATACCCGGCCGTTCGTCGGCGCTGACGGACTCTGGAATTGCGAATGGGTGAAACCCAAGCGGGCGTAGACTGGCATCGTGCGTGCTCAGGACCTTCGCAAAGCATTTACCGACTACTTCGTCGAGAAAGGTCACCAGCCGATCCCTTCGGCCAGTCTCATTCCACACGACAACACCCTGCTGTTCACCAACTCGGGGATGGTGCCGTTCAAGCCGTATTTCCTGGGCGAAGAGAAGCCGCCGTCGCGGCGTGCGGTGAGCATTCAGAAGTGTGTTCGCGCCGGCGGAAAGCACAACGACCTGGACGAGGTAGGGCGCACAACCCGCCATCTGACCTTCTTTGAGATGATGGGCAATTTCAGCTTCGGTGACTACTTCAAGGAAACGGCAATTCCCGATGCGTGGCGCTTCGTCACCGACGTCCTGGGTTTGGACCCCGACCGCCTGTGGGTGACCGTCCACCTCTCCGATGATGAAGCGGCCCAAATCTGGCACGAACAGGTGGGGGTCCCGAAGGAGCGAATCCAGCGGCTCGACGAAGACAACTGGTGGCGCATGGCCGACACCGGACCAAACGGTCCGTGCTCGGAGATCTTCTGGGACAAGGGACCGCACTACGGACCCGACGGTGGTCCGGAGAATCCGAACGCAGAAGATCGCTTCGTCGAGATCTGGAACCTGGTCTTCATGCAGTTCGAGACCGACGAAGCCGGCGAGTCCAAACCGCTACCGAAGCCCAGCATCGACACCGGCGCTGGTCTCGAGAGAATTCTCAGTGTCCTGCAAGGCAAAGACAGCGTCTTCGAGATCGACGAGATGGACCGCCTCGTTCAGGTGGCGTCGCAGGCAACGGGGTACGCCCTAGGTGCAGACCCCAACAGCGACCTGGCGTTGCGAGTGCTCGCAGAGCACGCTCGGACAACAACCTTTCTGATCTCCGATGGCGTCTTCCCGAGCAACGAGGACCGGGGATACGTCCTGCGCCGAATCATCCGCCGGGCGGTCAGGTTTGCGTATCTGCTTGGGGTCTCCGACCTTGTCATGCCGGCTCTGGTCGACGCGGTCGTCGACATCATGGGTGAGGACTACCCCGACATCGCCAAGAACCACCAACTGATCCGCACCGTGGCCGAGCGCGAAGAGAGCCAATTCCGCCGCCGGTTGGCCACCGGACTGAAAATCCTCGACGAAGAACTGGCCGATCTCGAACCTGGAGGAGCGGTACCAGGAGCGACCATATTCCTGCTCCACGACACCTACGGGTTCCCCAAGGAGGTAACCGCCGAGGTGGCCGCCGAACGAGGATTCTCGGTCGACCTCGACGGGTTCGACTCCGAGATGGCGAAGCAGCGGCAGCGAGCGAAGGCCGCTCAGAAGGGTGCGGTCATCGCGACCGATGCGGACACGGTCAGTCAACTTGTCGAGAACGGTGATCTCACCGTCTTCGTCGGTCGTGACCACACGATCGACGTCCAATCCGAAGTACTTGCTGTAACCGGTGGGATTCCACACCAAGATTCGGACGCACCGGTCAGCGTCTACTTGACCCAGAGTCCCTTCTACGCTGAAGCCGGCGGTCAGATCGGTGATACCGGCGACATTCGCATCATCACCGAGGACGGTGAGACGGTCGCAGCGGCCAAAGTCCTCGACACCACCTACGCAGCACCCGGTCTCCACCGTCACGTGGTGGACGTCATCTCGGGTGAATTCGCACCCGGGGATCAGGTCGTTGCCACTGTTGATGTTGGGCGACGAGATCGAATTCGTCGTCACCACACCGCTACTCACATGCTGCATTGGGCATTGCGAGAGGTCCTGGGTGAAGGCGCAACGCAGCAGGGTTCGCTGGTTGCTCCGGATCGGCTGCGGTTCGACTTCTCCCACTTCGAGGCTCTCACCGCCGAACAGATCGAGAAGATCGAGGATCTCGCCAACGCCGAAATCCTCAAAAACCCAGACGTTTCCCATGTCGAGATGTCGAAGACCGAGGCCGAGGCGATGGGAGCGGTTGCGTTCTTCGGCGACAAATACGGTGACCGGGTTCGGGTGTTGTCAGCGGGTCCCTCTGTCGAATTCTGTGGCGGAACCCACGTTCACGCCCTCGGTGACATCGGTCCGGTCAAGATCATTTCTGAAGGTTCGATCGGATCGAACATTCGCCGTATCGAGGCAGTAGCTGGTGACGAAACAATCAAGTTGCTTCGATCCGAACAGTCCCGCCTCAACCAGGTTGCCGAGCTGTTGAACGTTCCGGTCGGATCGGTAACCGAGGGGATTCAAAAACGGCTGGCCGAGATGAAGCAGCAACAGGCCGAAATCGGTGAGCTCCGCCGCCGGCTTGCGGTCGGCCAATCGGTCGAGTTGGCAGCGTCAGCCCGAGACGGAGCAGTCTTCGCCAGGGTCGACGGGATCGAGCGAAACGACCTGAAGGACCTTGCGGTCGCCGTACGAGATCAGCCGGGCATCGACGTCGTGGTCATCGCCGGCGCCCCGACCGGCGGTGGCGCTGCGGTCGTGGGTGCGGTGACACCGAGCGCC
>JBLYYW010000141.1:0-14684 GCA_048550155.1 Acidimicrobiales bacterium
ATGCAATGTTTCCCGACGAAGCGATGGCCACCGCTGCGATAGCGGCCGTGCGTTGCGACATCATCAGGGACGATGTCGCCAACGACCGGTCCTACATCATCGTGTTCGATCGCAGCTACGCCGAGTACATGACCGGAGTCCTCGGCGACATCGTCACCGAGGTCGGCCTGGCGGCAATCCCGAAGTCCTAGCCGGCCGCTTGGGCCTGGGTGAGCCACCGATCCACATCGGATCGATTGCTCTGGATCCATTCCGAGGCATGTCGTGCGATGTCTGTAGGGGTGTCTTCACCGTTGCCCATCTTCAGGTTCTGGAACGACACGTCGAGAACGCTGATCTTGACCTGGTTCAAGAGTTCTGCGGCAGCCGGCTCGCGGGCGAGGAAGTCGTTGTTGGCAGCTACCACGATGTCGGAAGGGCTGAACCCCATGGTGCACGGGGACAGCCGACACTGGTCTTCGGGAAGGTCAGCGGCAACAGCTTGATCGGGCGACGGGTTTTTCACTCCCAGCCAGACAGCGTTTTCACCTGGCGTGAGCTCGGTGATGAACGGACCGGGGGTCCACACGTAGGCCAGGACCGGCTCACCAGCCTCGGCTCGCGCCACTTGCTGTGTGAACAGCTCGCCGTGAACACCTTTCATCTGGACCAGCACATCGGCCCAGCCATTGTCCTCGATCAATGCGTCGATGACCGCCTCACATCCCCACCCTTCGTCGCAGCCGGCGATCTCTGCCCGACCGTCTCCGTCGGTATCGAATTCAGCACGAATGTCGGGATTTTCGGCGATGTCGTCCAGGGACGAGATGCCCAGCCGATCGGCGGTCGCGACGTCGACGAGGATGCCCTGAAGCCCACCGACCGGCATCTGCTGACCTACATAGCTGATCCGGTCGCCGATGAGACCTCCATCGTCGGATGGAGCGTCGAAGAACTTGTCGTGCACGATGGGCCAGCTGTTGGCCCAGAAATCGTACGTTCCGGCGGCGAGCTCGGGATAGAACTCGCTCGGAGCGAGATCGGTTCCGCGATCCACTTGGTAGCCCAACTCTTCGAGTAGCTGGGCATACACTTCTGCTTGCATGGCACCCGTGGTCCAATTTGCACGAGCCATGCTGATGTTCCCGCTCGGCGTGGGGGCTGGTGCGTCGGGCTGGTCCGGTTGGTCAGAGTCATCGAAGGACAGCGAGTCATCGTTGGCGTCTACCGCTCCAGCCACCACGAGTTCACCGTCGCCCAAAAGGGCGCCATCAGGACCGGCGCCGACCGTTTTCCCGGCACAGGCCGAAGTCAATAGAGCTATCACGGCGAGGAGGGTGCCGAGGTGAACGTTCTTATTGGCTGGGAAGCGCATCTTCGCCGAGTGTCCTTCGAGAGTTTGGCCCGCGACCTTACGATAGTTCACGGTTCAGGACCCCAAGTCGATGCCAGCTGCCTCTGCGAAGCTCGTGGCGACGGTGGTGGGATTGAAGGTAGTGGACGCATAGGCACGCCCAAGATTGCCCATCTTGCGCCTTCGGTCTGGATCCTCGAGAAGCTCTCGGATCACCGTGGCGGCAGAATGGATATCGGCGACTGCGACACCCGCGCCCACTTCTTCGATCAACTGCGCGGAAGGGTTATGGGAGTTCATGAGCGCCACGACCGGCTTTGCGGCACACAGGTACGAGAGAATCTTCGACGGCACCAGTGCCTCGGTGGCGCGGTCGTCCAGAGTTCCCAAGAGAATGTCGGCCGAGGACAGGACGTCGGCCAATGCGCTGAGGGGCTGGAGCTCGATGAAGTGGATGTTCGGGTGCGAGACGAGTTCGGGCCGGCTTCGCAATGATTCGACGCCGGGTCCACCGGCAACGATGACCATGTCGATGTCGCCGTTGGCGGTGAGCATCAAGGCCAAGGCCGCGATCTCGTCGGGGCGGTGCTCGAGACCGAGACGGCCGCTGTACAGCACCCTCTGGCGATCCGGGTGTAGACCCTGGTCGGTCGACCACTCGTTGATTCGGTGCCGGTTGGGCAGATAGCGCAGCGGAGCCCAGTTGGGGAGGACGGTCACACCGGCCCGCCCAGACTTTCGATTGGCCGCCGCGTAGTCGGCAAAGCCTTCAGAGATGGCGATCACCCTGTCGGCCGACGACACCATTCGACGTTCGAGGGTGGTGAAGACCTTGGCCGGCAGGGCCCGGGTGCCTGGAATGGCGGACAGGTCAGACTGAATCTCCTGGAGCCAAAGGATCACGTTCTGACCCCTCGCTTTGGCGGCACCCTGGACGACCACGGCGGCGGCGACCGGAACTTGGCACAGAATGATGGTCGCGGTAACCGGCAGCTGGCGGATCAGCTTGGCTACCGACCAGCCGAAGTACTGCTCGTTCCGGAATCGACGCCTCAACTGGGTTTGGTCGACCGGTCGGCCCAGATCGATGTCGTGGACGTTCACTCCCTCCTTGGCGGCATCGGAGAAGTCGCCGTGCGGATTGGACTCGTTGGATGAGCTGAAGATGTAGTGAACCGATGCTCCCGACCGCTGCAAAGAGATTGCCAAATCGGCGGTGAACGGGTGACCCCCGAAGTCGATGAGAACTACGGGATCGGCTGCTGCCTCGGACGACACCTGCTCACCGTACTCTTCTGCAGCTGCCACTCCGAGCTGAACTTCATCAAAGAACGGCCAAAGGTCACAGCCGCTCCGAAATCTGACAGGCGTAGTCTCAAGGAATGGTTGCGTCTGCGAGTAGCTACCCACTTTCACCCAAGGAAGAGATCGTTCTTGGGGCTGTTGCAGCATCGGCCAAGGGCCGGAAGAAGGTGCACGGCTATCCGCTCGCACAGGAAATCGCAGAGCTTCGCCCCCGGCACTTCTCCATGAACTACGCCACCCTGTACCGGGTGCTCAACCGCCTCGAGGCCCAGGGCTACCTGAATTCCGAGGTTGCCAAGCCAGGTACGTACCCGGGACGCAGCCGCCGGTCATACGGTGTTTCTCCCGCTGGTCGCAAGGTGCTTCGCAAGAGCGAAGTGGCCGTGAAACGGGACGAGAACGGCGAACTCTACATCGAGTTCTGAGCGGCGTCGCCCCTGCTCAACCTGGGTCTCCCGGCTCCAACAAGAAGTCGATCACGCACCACGCGCCGATGCCGAGGAGATTCCAGTCGGCCGATTGGTCCCCCGCCATGGACACCGGATACGTGGCTGTTTCGTTCAACATCCGGGCCCGTGCGATCACTCCATCGGTCAACACGTCGGTACATCGTGCAGCGATCTCGCATACCTCGGACAACGAGCGGCCGGTCCACGTGCGAGGCTGATACCCCAGGGCGAGCGCAAAGGCCTCGAACAAACCCGCCCAGTTGGCAATTCCCGCTTCATATTCCTGGTGCAACGCATCGCCAACGATGTCGGTTCGGGTCCGATTGAGGGCATGGAACGACATGATCGCTCGACCCAGCAGCCATTCCTCGGAGCGTTCAAGTTCTTCCACGGTCGCCACGGCCGCGGCGCGCACGACTCTGGAGGCCGCTACTCGGGCCATACCCGGTGAGCCCACATCGAGTCCATCCAATGCCTGAGCAGCCCTTTCGGTGGCCCGCTGAACTCCGGCCATGACATTCGGCTGTGCCGCAATCGCAAGAAGCTCGAGCTGGAAGTGGTTCTGTGAGCGCCAGATTCGACGATGCACCTGGGCCCGAGCCACGGTGATGTCGTGACGTTCCTTGATGCGATCGAAGACCCGGCTGTAGGTGATTTGCTCGGCGCCGTGGCCGAAACCCTTCTCGAGGAGAATTGCCATTCCCGCCTCGATCATGTGGCGACGTAGCGTGTTCCGCTCCATGCGGGTACCGGTTTCGGGGACCTCCTCTCCGAACTCGGGTTGGCGCAGCCTGTCGACCTTGTTACCATCGGTAACAAGAAGAGGTTCCACGACGCAATCCTCCTCTTCCTGGGCACGTGGCCCGTCGACTGAGGCCACGTGCCCAGTGAGCGCGTGAACACAGAGCCCCTCAACACTCCACAGCTGGTCTCCCAGCTCGATTTCCTGGAGTGTGCGCTCGAAGGAACTACGGCCTGCTGCTCCCTGGTTGAGACAGCTCAAAGTCTCGGCGTACATCCGCATCCCGTCGGTTGGGCTCAGGCCCCACCCCTCGCCCGGAGTGGCACCGAAGACGTCGCCGACCCTGCTGTAGAGCTCGATGTAGCGTTCCAGAATCTCGGTCTTGTTCTGGAGTAGTGCCGCGCTCACGCCCGGAGAGCCGGGCTTGTCCGCCGCGCCCAAAGAGTGCATGGCGAAGATGGCGTCGGCGGCGGCGATGGAGCGTAGGTTTCGTAGCTGGTCGGCGTTGTGGTCGGTGAGCTGGCGGGCGAGGTCGCAAAGGAGGTTCAGCCTGGCCTCGGCGTCCTTGTCGGCGAGGTCGAGTTCGTCGATCGCCTTGTCGACCTCGGTGACTGTCGCCTCGAGCACTTCGCCGGGCCAGCCGTAGCGAACCATGTTCGCCATCACCTCTTCCCGGTATTCCTCCAGAGAATTCCAGATTCTCCGATGGACCTGAGCTCGCGACACCGTCAGTGAGCGGTGCTCGGCCAGCCATCGGAATGCCTCGGCGTAGCCGAGCGGGGCAGTCTTGGCTCCGAGCCCTTCCTCGTGGAGAAGCTCGGCTCCGGCATCCAGAACCAGAGTTCGCAACTGATACCGCTGCAGACGAGTCCGCTCGGCTTCGGTCATTTCGCATCCCTCACAGCGCCGCCGTTTGTCGCTGCGCTTCCACAGCTCTTGACGATTGTACGCAGACAGAAGGGACTCGCAAGGTGTTGTTCGGGTTCTCGAGCGCCGCAGAGGCCCACATCGCTGCCAAGATGAAACGGTGTCCTCTCGCCGACAACGCCCCAATTCTGACGCAGTCGCCGTCTGCCCCGTCGGGCTGGAGGAGATGTGCGCCGACGAACTCCGTGCCCTCGGGAACAAGGTTGGGGGTCCCACCGCGGGTGTCGTGCCGTTTCGGGGGAGCACCCGGGCGGTGTATGAAGCCAATCTCTGGCTCCGTACGGCGACGCGGGTGCTCGTTCGGGTGGCCCGGTTTCGGGCCACCGACTTCGCCCACCTCGAGCGGCGGATGGAGGAAATCGATCTCAGCCCCTTCCTCGACGAGTCGGTTGCCCCCCGATTCAGGGTGACATCCCGAAAGAGTGCCCTGTTTCATACCGACGCGGTGGCCGAACGACTGCACAAGATCGTCGGTGCCCCAAAGACGCGTGATGATCAGCCTGAGCAGGTCTTCGTCGTTCGGATCGATCATGACACGGTGACCCTGAGCGTCGACACAAGCGGCGAACCACTTCACAAACGGTCCTGGCGTACCCAGACCGTGGGGGCGTCGCTTCGTCCGACCCTCGCTGCAGCCGCGATCCTCAGCTCCGCGTGGGACCGAACTACCCCGGTGATCGATCCCTTCGCAGGGTCGGGCACGTTCGTGATCGAGGCTGGCCTCATCGCGGCTGGGCGGCCACCCAGCGAGGGGCGTGACTACGCCTTCCATCGATGGCCCGGTTTCGAAGGGGGCACGTGGGCGTCGGTGACCGGGGGTGCAGCAACCCGCACGAGGGATCAGGCCGTGGCCGAGCCGCCACGTCTGGAGGCCAGCGATCGAGATGACGGTGCGCTGGCTGCGACCGCTGCCAATGCCGCCCGAGCTGGTCTTTCGGTCATCACAGATCTCCGCCCGGTTGGCCAGATGACCGGCTTGGTCGGTCCCGGCCTGGTGGTCAGCAATCCTCCGTACGGCAAGCGATCCCCGGGGGGACCAAAGGGCACCTCACCGCTGTACGCACGGTTTGGCGATGTGGTCCGCGAGCGGCGAGCCCAGAGCACCCTGACCGTGGTCGTCCCCAAGGATTCTGCCACGATCGACCGTCGTCTCCGGAAGGTCACCACCGCCAGCAACGGCGGTATCAGCGTTGAGATTGCGACACTACGCCCCGCTGGTTAGGCGACCGAGCCGGTCATCTTCGCCGTCGAACAGTGCGAAACCTCCCGCCACCGCAATTGTGGTCTGCACGGTCTCGAGGAGTTCGACGATGTCGTCGACGGCGCGTACTTCAGCGGTTGAACAGCGGGTGTCGTCTCGACCAGGAAGGGAGAACGAGGTCCGCCGACCTCCGTCTTCAAAGGTCAACGAGCCCAGCAGTCGGGCGCAGTTGGTGCGGCCATCAACCGCGGCGGTGCCGAGATCGATGTCGAGCGTCAGGTCGGTTCCGGCCAACAACCACAAGCCGTCCAGGCTGGTAGGTACAGCTTCCCCTGGTGGAATGGTCGTTGTGGGCTCACCGCCGGATGAACTGCATCCGGCCATGAGAAGACACGCAACGGCCACGGCTGCTCGCCGTTTCCCCGATCCAGGCCATCCACGAAACACTCCGACCATGATCGCAGCTAGTTTGGGTCACATGAAACGTCGTGGCTTCTTTGGTCAGGTTGCCGACTCTGCCCCAACGCAGACGTCGGTCCCGGCACCCCCCGTGGTCGGCACGATCACGAAACCGGCAACCATACAGCCCGTTCCTGCGGCCTCACCGGCTCCCAGTCCGTCATTGAGCGGCTCAACCCCAGGTCTTGTGTCGGCTCACCATCGCCTCTATGCCTCGATCGCCCGTGGCCTGCCGGCCCCTCGATCCACCCCGCGCACGTTCCCCGACCTGCTCAAGGACGTCATCTGGCCCATCGAGAACGCGCTCGACAGCGCCATGATTGAGGCAGCAGCCCGCCTGAGTGCGCTGGAAGCATTGGAGGCAGGGTGCACAACCGTTCTGGATCACCACGCCAGCCCACGAGCGATTGAAGGCTCGCTGACGCTCATAGCCAGAGCGTGCCACGAAGTCGGCATCCGGGTGGTGTGTTCCTATGCAGCATCGGACCTGCGGGGGCCGGATCGCGCCCGGCAGGGCCTCGAGGAGTCTCGGCGGTTTGTTCAGGCCGGTGGCCGAGGCATGATCGGCTTGGACGCGTCCTTCACCGCAAGCCCCGAAACGATCGACCTGGCCATCGGAATGGCCAACGAGTTGGGGGTGGGAATCCACGCCAAAGCAGCTGAAGGCATCGCTGACTCCGGAGGTGGTTCCGACCTCGTGCGCCGCTCAAAGGACAGCTGGGTGCTGGCCCACGGCGTCCACTTGCCCGACGGTTTGGAGATCGCTGGAACGATCGCTCATTGCCCGCGATCCAACATGGACCGAGGGGTGGGGTACGGAGCGCCCAGCCGCTTCGGCCCCAGGGTCGCTCTGGGAACCGATGGTTTCGGCGGCGATCTGTTGGAAGAATTTCGGATCGCCTACGGACGGCTGCGGGAGGTCAACCTGGGAACCAGCCCGAGGCTGCCGTGGGGCTGGCTCGAAGCAGGGTGGCTGTTGGTGCCTGAAGCGAGACAGGACCGAGTGCACTGGTCACTGCGCGACATCGAACCCGAGCATTTGGTCGCCAATACCGGAATTCGAGCTCGCACGGTGATCGTCGCTGGCCGCACCGTCCTCGAGAACGGCCACCCCACCCAGGTGGAAGCCGCAGAGATTCGGGCCAAGGCCGCCGAGCAGACCCGACGACTAATCAGTCGGTTGTAGATGCCCTCATCGGTTACCGGCATGAAGCGGGCCGCCACGGGCCTGCTCATCTTCGCGGGATTGGTCTTCATCGTCGCGAAACTGAACGAAGACGGTCGGACCTGGGCTGGTTATGTACGCGCCACCGCCGAGGCGGCGATGGTTGGAGCACTCGCCGACTGGTTTGCGGTTACTGCGCTGTTCAAACACCCACTTGGGTTGCCGATTCCTCACACCGCCATCGTCTCCAAGCGAAAGGACGAAATCGGGCGATCGCTGGGGGAGTTCGTGCGCGACAACTTCCTGACGACCAACAACCTGACTCGACTGATCAGTGAGGAGCACATGTCGGCTCGGATCGGCTCACAGCTTGCCAAAAGAGAGGTCGCCGAGTCGGTAGCTGAGCAAGCCGCTGCGGTCGTACGAGGCGTTACCGAGGTCTTGAACGACGAAACGGTCCAGGGTGGTTTGGAGCACGTCGTTTTCGCCCGGGTCCGAGCGGTGCCGGTTGCGCCCATCGCGGGGCGGGCAGTCGACTGGGGGATCGCGGGACGTCATCACGAAGCGTTGATCGACGCCACGCTGAAGGGGACAGGGAATTTCCTCAGCGAGACCCAAACCACCTTTCGCGATCAGCTGCGCAAAGAGTCGCCATGGTGGGTGCCCGAGGCGGTCGACGAGCGCGTGTTCGACAAGATCTACGACGCTGTGAACCGCTTCATCACCGAGGTCGGGGGTGATCGAAACCACGAACTTCGGCGCCATCTGGACACCCGGACTCTTGAACTCGCCGAGCGCCTCAAATCATCGCCCGAACTCGTTGCTCGAGGTGAAGAACTGAAAGAGGAGATCCTCCAGAACGAGCACGTCCGTGCGTGGATCGGAGGTTTGTGGCAGCGGATAAAGGAAGGGGTCGTCGACGCCTCTCATGACCCCGACTCGGTGTTGCGGGAGCAGGTTACGGTCGCGATCATGGAGGCTGGCGCCAATCTCCAGCACGATCGGGAAATGCAAGCCACCGTCGACAAGTTCCTCACCGAAGCAGCCGACTATCTCGCTCAGCACGGCGGCGATCCGGTTGTCGGGGTGATCTCCAGCACCGTGGAGCGGTGGAACGCCGAGGAGACTGCCACGTTGATCGAGGAAAAGGTTGGTCGTGATCTCCAGTTCATCCGGATCAACGGCACAATCGTCGGTGGTTTGGCGGGGTTGGTGCTGCACACCGTGTCCGACCTTTTCCTATGAGAGTGACCTCTCGGGGAGCTGCCATCGTTGTGGTCTTGGGTCTGCTGGTGGCAGCATGCACTGGCTCATCGGACGTTCCGGTGGAGATCCTCGATGGGCCCATGAGCGGCGTCGACGTCGTTGTAGGGGGTACCCCACAACCGAGCGAGCGGATCATGAGCGCATTTCTGGTTGCCGCTCTTCAGGACCGCGGTGCAACGGTGATCGACCGTTCAGACACCGAGGGAGTTGCGCTCAATCGAGACGACCTGGTCGCTGGTCGGCTCGACGTCGTGCCCGAAGACATCGGCACGGGCTGGTTCATCCACCTGGGTGGAGCCGATGATTTCGACACGACCACCGAGCTGGCGACCGCGTTGCGTACTCGGGACCGTCCAAACGGCGTCGAATGGTCCGATCATTCCAGCTTTGACGAAGCGCTGGTGGCGGTTGCCCTCCGAGAAGCTGCAACCGACGACGATGGCGAAGTGATCTCACTCGAACAGCTGGCCCAGCGGCTGAGCAACAGCTTCGACGCGGTGGTCTGCGTCGACCAGGAGACGTTGAAGAGCCCGGATGGCCTGGTTCGGTTCGAGCGAGCGACCGAGTTCACGGTCCCGGCAGAACAGCTGCAGGTGCAGGAGTCAGAGGATCTGATCCCGCTGGTTGCCTCGGGAGACTGCACGATTGCGTTCGTCCCCGGCGTCGATCCGGCTATCGGCGACGCCGGACTTGTGGCGATCGACCGCTTCGCCCCCGAGGGACGGCCCCAGTTGGTGTTCGTTCCTCGCAACGCCGCCTACATGTTCGGTGCCGACTTCTATGCGGAATGGTCGCCATGGCTCGGCCCATTCCTCGAGTCGCTGATGGTGACCCTCGATACCGAGACGATGACCCGCCTCAAGGCGGAGCTGGCCGACGGTGACGAAAGCGTGGACATCGCCCGTCGACATCTCGAACGGAATCAGCTGTTGTGAGCGGCCGGTTTGCTCCCAGCCCGACCGGGGACCTGCACGTTGGAAACCTCCGCACCGCCCTCGCGTCGTGGTTTGATGCCAGATCACAACGAATCCCGTGGCTGCTCAGATTCGAGGATCTCGACGGCGTTGTCGCTGATCGCGAGACCGCTGACCGTCAACTCACTTCCCTGGCTGCGCTGGGGATGGTTCCCGACGGGGAAGCGATGTGGCAGTCCGACCATCTCGACCGGTATCAAGAGGCGATCCGCTCGCTCGTCGAGATGGGCCGAACCTATCCATGTTTCTGCAGCCGACGCGAGATCCGGGAGGCAGCGTCGGCTCCCAACGGACCTCCTTCAGGTGCCTACCCAGGGACGTGTGCCACGTTGTCGTCCCGACAGCGCACCGTGCGTTCCCGAAAACGTCCTGCTGCGCTCCGGTTCAGGGCCGATTCCGCAGAGGTTCAGTTCCACGACGTCAACCTGGGTGCTCAATCGTTCGTGGTCGACGATTTCGTGATCCGCCGCAATGACGAGGTGCCGGCGTACAACCTCGTGGTCGTCGTAGACGACCACGCACAGGGTGTCACGTCGGTCGTGAGAGCAGCCGACCTGCTGTCGTCGACCGCCCGCCAAATCCTGGTGGCCAGCGCGCTCGGACTCTCGTCGTTCAGCTACGCCCACGTGCCTCTGGTCGTGAACCCACAGGGCACCAGGTTGACCAAGCGAGACGGAGCCATGACCCTGCCACAGCTCGCAGAATTCGGTTGGTCAGCAGGCGCCGTGAAAGCTTGGATCCTGGAGTCGATGGGCCTCGACGACTCGGACTCGTGGTCGGGCCGCCGGGATGTCTCGGAGTGGTCGAATGTGTGGGTGCCGCCCGATGTGGTTGGCTAGCGCCGCAGTTCAGGATCGGTCTGCGTGGCTCGGGTTCGCACCGTGAACACGCTGGCGCCGCTGAGCACACCGCCCCGCGCGAACAGCCGCCCGAACTGCCAATTGGACAGTCCGAGTTCGGGCTGATTCAGAGCGTATTGGCCGTCAACCCAACGGGTGAACCCGTCGCCGACGAACGGCGAATCGATGGCGGCAAAGAAGTCGTCCTGTTCCGTGGGGTCGTCGCTGATGAGCGAGGCGGCGAACCGTGGCGACATGCGGTTGAAACTGGCGATCGCCTCATCGACCGAATCGACAGCCACCAGGGTGATCTCCGGGGATCGTTCCCATTCCCATTCGAGCCCCAGCGATCCACCGTCGATGGCTTCGGCCCGGTTTTCGGTGACCGGTCCCTCGCTGCGGTCGATCTTGACCGACTCGGTGAACCAGGCCTCGGGTACGACCGACTCGGCGCCCTCGACAACGTGAACCTTGGGCTCGGCCTCCAATGCGTCGGCGGCGGCCTGGAGGCCGGCGATCACACGAGTTCCGAGTTCGGCCAACCGCGACCGGACGACACAGACGGTGTTGACGGTGTTGCAGACCTTGCGATCGAGTGAGTTCTTGATCACGGCTTCGAGTCGGTCGGGATCGCAGGATTCGCCGGTGACGATCCAGGCTCCGCCGGTGCCGTGCAGGCTCACCGGTATGCCGGATTGTTGCGCCACAGCACCGAGCTGGGCGACGGCCGGTCCGCTGCCTCGAGCCACGGCGAGCGCCAAACGACGGTCGGAGAACATCGCCCATCCCGCTGACCGTTCGGCCGATCCGAGCAGTGTGGCTGCGCCGGCCGGTATGCCGGACCGTTCCAACGCCGGGTTGAGCGCATGCTGCACGATCGCCTGGGCGGTGCCGAGTGCATCGGATCCGATCCGGAACACCACTGTGTTCCCGGTCCTGAGCACACCGCATGCATCGGCGAACACGTTGGGCCGACCCTCGAACACGAAGCCGACCACACCCAACCCGGCCGAGACCTGCTCCACCGACCAGCCCTGGTGGTCGATGTGGGTGATCTGTTGGCCTCGGGTCGAAGCGGTGTCGCGCCACATCTGAAGCCCGGAGATCATGTCGGCCCGCATCTTCTCACTGAGGATCAACCGGGTGACGCTCCGGCCACGGGCCGCCGCGTTGTCGACATCGGCCGCGTTGGCCACGGCGATGGGAGCGAACGCCTCATCGTCGGCGAGAAGCCGGGCGAAGGCATCGAAGAACCCGCTGATCGTCCTTTCGCTCACCGACCCCATCTGCCCGAATGCGCCGAACGCAGCCCCGACCGCATCGCCGGCGACTGCGGTCACTGCGGCTGGCACGTGCAGGAGGTCCCCGGTGCTGTTCACGACGATCAGGTGGTCGCCGGGGGAGAAGTTGCGGGCCAGCTCGGCATCGACGGTGGCGATGCGGTCGCCCCCGAACGGAATCTGCTGGCCTTCGGTCAGGCCCTTGAGTTGGTCAGCCACCCCCCGAGTATGCCCGATCCCCACCCTCCACCGAATTTTCAGCTGGGGGTGACAACTAGCGTCGCCGCCAGATGACATCTGCGCCGATTGTCACCCCCAGCTGACATTTGCCGATATTTTGCTGGGTGGAAAGGGGATGGGGGGCTTGGTGGTCATGTTTCCAGGCCATCATTGGTGGGTGCGTAGGCGGGACTTTCTGAGCGGTGCGGTCGCTGCGATTGCGGTGGGGTGCACCGATCCCGAGGCCGCACCCGCGCCATCGACACCAACCTCGTCTACCCAACCTTCCAGTAGTCGTTCGGTTCCCGCCAGCGCGACGACGCAATCGCCCGCAACGACGTTGGCCGAGGCGAACGATCCGGGCATCGCCAACGATCCCTTCGTACTGGGGGTAGCCAGCGGCGACCCGGATTCGCAGAGCGTTGTGCTGTGGACCGCGCTCGACCCGACCGCTGTTTTCGGCGATGTAGGAATTGCGTGTGACGTTGCCGAGGACCGTGCATTCGATCAAGTGGTCGACAGCCTCGTCGTGACTGCCGCAGAAGCTGATGGGTATACCGCTCGGTACATCGCTGAACGGCTCGAACCCGGCAGAACCTACTGGTACCGATTCCGGGTCGGCGAGTACACCTCGGCCGTCGGCCGAACCCGAACCCTCCCCAACGGGCCCGCGGACCGGTTCGGTGTTGCGCTCAGCTCCTGCCAGGATCGGGCTCAGGCACAACGGTGGGACAACCACCTCACGCTTGCCGCTGATCCCGATGTCGATCTCGTGGTGTGGCTGGGCGACTTCATCTACGAACGAAATGCCTCCAGCCTCGATGAGTATCGCAACCTGTACACCGATGCCCGGCGGGACCATCGGCTACAGGCCAGCAGTGCCGCCCACCCGTGGATGTCCACCTGGGACGACCACGAGGTCGTCAACGACTACGACGCCTCGGTCGATCCCGAACGCCGAGCTGGCGCCTATCGGGCCTGGTGGGAGTTCACCCCGACAAGGCTGCCCCGCCCATCACGCGACGGATTGCAGGTCTACCGCTTCGTCGATGTGGGCGATCTCGTCCGGATCGTGATGCTCGACTGCCGGCAGTACCAGACCGACTCGACGGTGCTCGGTCTAGACCAGATGGCGTGGTTTGCCAACACCGTCGACCACGATGTCGCGCACACCCTCGTTGCAAGCCCGGTAGTGGTGTCGTCGCTCAACGTAGGAGCACTCACTCCGCCGTATGCGTTCGAAGCCCACCCCGCCGATCAGGAGGCTGTGATCGCCAGCCTCCAGTCCGCCCCCCGCCCGGTGGTTGTGAGCGGGGATCTTCATGCCCAAATGGAACTCGAGCTGGCTCCCGGTATCCCGGAGCTCATGGCTCCGCCGCTCAGCTCATCGTTCCCTCCGGACTGGGCTGATGTCCTGCCCTTCCTGGCGCTGGTGTCGCCCGCGGTTTCGCGAGCCGAGGCAGCGCATGGCTATCTACGGGTCGACTTCGCACGAGACGGCATGATCCACCGGTTCGTCAACGGCTAGAGGTTCTGACCAAGTCGCAGGAGATTGTTGCTGGGGTCCTTGACGGAGAACTCACGCATGCCCCACGGCTGGTCTGCGAGGGCTGCGACCGGTTCGGCATAGTTGCTCCACCGGCGATACACATCGTCGACGTCCTGAACATGGAAGTACCCGGCCGCCCGGTTTGCCTCGACGTCCAGGTCCGCCACATGGGCAAGGTGAAACAGTTCCCGGCCGTCGATCCTGACCCAGGCGTATCCGTCGTCGTAACTCTGCACCTCAAACCCGACCTGCTCATAGAACGCGATTGATTTGCCCATATCGAGGGTCGGGAAGATGATCTTGGTGACGATCGTCGGCGACTTTGGGGCCAGTCCCATACGTTCCAGTGCAGCACAGAAGAGCGGGTGCATGTAGTAGAGCATGGCAGATCGGCGTGTACCGTTCGACCGTGTCGAGGTTCCAGTCGATTCCCAAACCGTTGCTGATCGGCGGAGCATGCGTTCTGGGCGTACTGCTGTTGCTCGCCGCCGGCAACTACGCCTACTGGGTTGG
The DNA here is from genome assembly GCA_048550155.1 of Acidimicrobiales bacterium. Taxonomy (GTDB): domain Bacteria; phylum Actinomycetota; class Acidimicrobiia; order Acidimicrobiales; family SZUA-35; genus JABDIY01. Next base: position 14,222 of record JBLYYW010000141.1, read on the forward strand.
CGAGGGGCGTCCCGGAACCCCGGAAGAGTTCCGCGATCGGGTAGCCGCCACCGGCCTGGAAGTGAAATGGCTGAACAACGGACCAACCGCAGGTGACGGGACCGCAGTGAACGCCTGTGACGATCCGGTTCTTGTGACCGTCAACGATCTCGACGGCGAACTCTGGGTGACATCCGATCTCGGCCGCGAACCCCTCACGACCGAGGCGATCGACCGAATCCTGGCATGTGGCTAGCTGATCGAGATCCCTCGAACCCTCGCCTCTCGTAACAGTTGGCCGGGAAGGCTGGGGGAGAAGATGAAGCGAACGCTGTCGGTGACCGCAGCGCTCTTGCGATCACGGATCACCACACTGACCGGCTCCTTGGCCTCAACCTGAAGGGCCAAACCCAACGCGCCGGCCGACAGGTCCAGAGTGCCCTTCGGTTCCGCCGGCGCCGGACCCAACTCGGCGATGTCTTGG
>JBLYYW010000142.1:0-10962 GCA_048550155.1 Acidimicrobiales bacterium
CCTGATCAGGAGCAGCTGCTGCGCCAATGATCGTCGATTGCGTCGGTCACGTCCGGCCGGGCTCGCATTGCCAGCGCATCGCTGAGATGACGCTCGTTTGTCGATGTGGTGAGCGTTCGGGTGGCCGAGTGGAGGATGCGGAGGGCATCAACCAACGGAGGCGTCGCCACAGATTCGGCGTCCTGGAGCGCCCACGAGAGTGCGTCGCCGACCTCTTGTCGCCGTGGTGGGTGGTCGAGGTGAAGAGCAGGATCGAGGGTGGCCAGCAGGAACAATGCTCGACAGATCCTGACGTGGTCGTTTGGATCGCCACACCGCACATCATTGGCCCTCGCCCGAGAAACACCTGCCAGTACGAGTTCGGTGGAGTCAACCGCACCCGACCAGTCTCCGGTGGCGTCCCGGCAGGCGACCGGATCGTGGGATGCCGGCTGGAACGGAGTCTGAGTGCACGCCGAGACGGCGACACTCATCAATGTCAAGACAAAAACAGTAAATAACCGCATATAGACGAATCTTATCGACCGATAGTCTGGACCTGTGCTGCTTCACATCATCTCGCAGGACGAACTGGCTGCGGCCCGTGCATGTGGCGAGATCTCCCCACCCTCACTCGACTCCGAGGGCTTCGTCCACTGCTCTTACCCCGAACAGGTTCTCATTCCTGCCAACGAACGCTTTCGGGGCCGTGAGAACCTGGTCCTGCTTTCGCTCGATACCGAGCTCATACGCCATCCCCTGGTAGTCGAGGACAGCTATGGCTCGGGAACATCGTTTCCCCACGTGTATGGGCCGATCCCGGTCGAAGCGATCGAACAGGTCATCGACTTCCCGACCCAGTCCGACGGCACCTTCGTGTTGCCTCCGATGGTTCAGGCCGAACTCGAGAAGTAGGTTTCGTTTCGTTCTGTCGTCACTCCACCACAACTGGCCGTTCTGGCGTCAGCCCGAAACACTGGCTGTACTCCCGTGACGATTTTTGGGCGGGATTGTCGTTGGGTGACGATGTGTGGTCAGTACGAGGTGGCGGTGAGCCAGTGACCGCTTCGCCACCGCATGACCAGCGGGACCATTCGAACGAGCATGAAGAGCCAGAGCGCTCCCCACAACCAGCCCAGACCGGCGCTGGTCTGTAGCACCACGATCGCCGCGACCCCGAACGCCGCGAACGCCGCGACCATCCCCACCGCCAAGAACCAAAGATCCCCGGCCCCGATCAGAATCCCGTCGAGGGCGAAGACCACGCCGTTGATCGGTTGTTGGCCCGCAACGTGCAACAGCACCATGCCGGTCAGACCCACCACCGCCGTGTCGTCGGTGAACAGTGATGCGATCGGTTCACGGAAGAACGCGATCAGAACGCCGAAACCGACCGCGACGACCGTGTCGAGTTCGATCATCCGCCGGGAGGCAGCCCACGCCACCTCCCGATCACCCTCGCCGAGGTATCGACCGGTGAGGGCCTGCCCGGCGATTGCGACTGCGTCGAGCGCAAGTGCCAACGTGAACCAGACCTGCAATGCGATCTGGTGGGCAGCCAGTTCCTCCGTGCCGATGGATGCTGCCACGCCAGCGCCAATGGTGAGCGCGCCCCGCAGCGACGCGGTGCGCACCACCAGGGCTTGGCCGCTCTTGAGGATCGAGAGCATCGGCGCCTTTTCGGGTCTGGTCGGTGCACCGTTCTCCCGTGCCCATTTCACGACGAGAAAGACGAATGCGGCACCAGCCCCGGTCTGAGCGATCACGGTCGAAAGTGCTGAGGCCCCCAGTCCGAATCCCATGCCGAACACCAGCACGAGCTCGATGATGAGGTTCGCCAATGCCGCGGCTACAGCGATGACCAGCGGCCGTCGGGTGTCTTGGCGGCCATGGAGTACACCGGCGCCGGCAAGAGCCAGCAGAAGAAACGGGAACCCAGGCAGGCTCACACGCAGATACAACAGCGCAGCGTCGAGTACCTCGCCCTCTGCCTGCAAGAGCCGGAGCAACGGCTCGGCCAACACGGCCAGTACCGCAGCGATAACGATGCCGAGAATGGCGGCGAGCCACATCCCCTGGATCCCTCGAGCGGCGGCGCGGGGGGCGTTGCCCTCGCTGATCATCCTGGCGATAGGCCCCGTGGCGCCGTAGGCCAGGAAGATCAGCAGTGCATGGGCGGTGAGGAGGACCGTCGATGCCAGTGCCAAACCTGCCAGCTCGGTGGTTCCGATCCGGCCGACGACCGCGGTGTCAGCGAGGACATACAGGGGTTCGGCAACCAGTGAACCGAAGGCGGGAACGGCCAGGGCCGCGATCGGCCGATCGAACTCGCTGTGCAAGCTCGGCCGCCATGGCGGCCGTTGGACGTTATGCAACTTCCATGCGCTGGAGCCGCAGCGCGGCGAGCCCTATGGCGGCCACTGCGATGGCAGCCGGGACCACGTTGGTGGCCCACTCGGCCCGGCCGGCGAAGTCGAGTGAGACGTCGGTCGCTCGCGACAGCATGGATGCTCCGTAGCTGTTGATGCTCAGGCGGGCTGCCCCGTCGGCGGCACGCGAGATGAAGAATTCCCAGATGAAGATGTAGATCAGTCCGAACGCCAACGGCTTGCGAACCAGCAAACCCAACACCGTGAAGACTGCGGTGTAGGCGAGCGTCACCAGGACCGTTGCCCGGATGGTGCCCCAGAGCACACCCTCTCCGGTTTCCTGAGACATCACCACCGCCGCCACCATGGGGAGGAGATTGGCCGGGATCGAGACCGTGATCGCTGCGGCGATCGCTCCGGCTGCGATCACCAGGCGCCGCACGGGTCGCAGCCACACGTAGACCAGGGTTTCGTCGTTGTACCAGTCGCCCATGGCACCGCTGCCCAACAGCAGCGAGATCACCGGGATGATCAGACCCAGGCCGGCCACAGATACGAAACCGACGACCACCTGTTTGGTGTCGGAGTCATTGCGAAACAGGAACCCGAGCAGTCCACACAGCGCGATGGCCAGCCCGATCAGAATCAGTCGGCCGCGTGTGAGTTGGTGGCGGAGTACCAGTTTGTAGATGGCGAGGAACGAGCGCATATCAGGCCACCAAATACCGGAAGACGCTCTCGAGATCTTCGTCGAGCGGGGTCAGCTCGTAGAGACGAGCGTCGTAGTGGCGACACACCATTGCGATCTGGGTCCGAAAGCGAGGCGCATCGTGTGTTGTGAGTTCGATCGAGTCGCCGTGTAGTTGCACACCGGCCGCCAAATCGCCGCCAACCAGCGCAGCGGCGACCTTTCGGGCCTCACTGCACACCAGACGGAACCGCAGCGGTTGGTCGTTCATCAGCTGTCGAATCGCGTGGAAGTCGCCCTGAGCGGCCAATCTTCCTCGGGCGATCACAAGCACATTGGATCCGAATCGTTCGACCTCGTCGAGGACGTGACTGCTGACCACGACCGTCTTGCCGTTCTCACCGAGATCGTGGAACAGAGAAATCATCGCTCGGCGCTGCCTGGGGTCGAGGCCATTCAAGGGCTCGTCGAGGAACAACACCGACGGATCGTGCACGAGCGCAGCGGCGATCTTGGCCCGCTGACGCATCCCTTTGGAGAAGCTGCCCAGCGGTCGATCGATCGGCATGTCCAGTTCCACCTGTGCCAGGGCCCGGTCTACCGCCTGTGGTACGTCGTTCACATCGCTCAGCGTTGCGGCGAGTTCCACGAAATCTCGCACCGAGTCCCGCTCGAACACCCCGTCCTGTTGTGGAACCAGTCCGATTTCGCGCCGTGCCGCGGCGTCGGTTCGCGGGTCGGCCCCTGTGACCGAGACCGATCCCGTGGTCGGGACGCTCAACCCGCACAAGATCCGCAGCAAGGTTGACTTGCCGGCTCCGTTGGGGCCGAGCAGGGCGGTCACGCCCGGACCGATGGCGAAGCTGACCTCGCTCACCGCCACCAGCGACCCGAACGCCTTTGTCACCCCCTGGGCGATCACGGTTCCCGCGGCCGGGGGTGGTGGGGCAGTCCCAGGAGCATCAAAACCACGTTGATCGACTGTGGGAGGGCCCGATGGGAGGGGCGAAGGGGGAGGAGGAAGGTTCATCGGCGCACGAGCAGGGGTCCGTAGCGGCTCCACACCCACACCGCTGAGGTCACGACGATGGCAAGGACCGCCAGCCACATATTGGTTGTTGAGATGGGCTGCCATTCCGATGATCCGACCTCGCCGTGGATTCTGAAGGCCAGCTCCACCGGCAGTGTGAGCAGGTTCAGCAGCCTGACGTTGCTCGAAACGTCGGTGGTTTCGGCCAGGATCGTTGCGAGTGTGGAGCTTCCGACCAGAACCCCCAGGGTGGAGGCGATTGCAGGTCCGGTCCGGTCAGTGGTTGCGCTCACCGCGAATGACACCGCCGTGTACACCGCGGACATCATGATTCCGGACGCAATGATCTGCCCGCCATCTTGCAGGAACTCGGACAACCCCGACGGTCCCGAGCCCTCCAACCACAGCGCGATCATGAGAAACAGCGGCGGACCGATGGTCACGATTCCGAGCATGATTGCGACGGCGATCGCCTTGGACGTCAAGTACGTACGTCGGTCCAACGGTGAGGCCAGATAGACGCCGAGCATCGAGGTTCGACGGTCCGTGCACAAGAGGTCTGGAGCGACGAACGCCGCGAACAGGTAGAGGGTGGTGACGATGAACCCGTAGTACTCGGCATACGACGGCAGAAACTCGTCTCCGATCTCGTCGGGCAGCAGCGCGGCCAAACCCACGAACACGATGGCCGGTACGAACGAAAACAAGATGATCGCGACCGGGATTACTTTGAAACGAGCCGATCGCCCGAGCCCGAGGCTCCGGCGCACCGAATACCTGACCAGAGTTTTCATGGCACCGGGCACACCGGTGCGTTCGCCGTCGTATTGGCGGTAGCCGCGATCGAAAATCTCAGCGGTCATGACGCCCGTTCCAGGTAGACGTCCTCCAGCGACAGTCGGCGTCGGCTCAACCGTCGAATGCTCACGCTGCTCTCTGCGCAGACGTCGCGGGCGGCGTCGAACGCGGTTTCGTCCTCGCCCTTCACCACGACGCTGCGTCCATCGAGACTGTGGGGTATGGATCGCTGCTTCAGCGCTGCGACGATTGTTCGCACGTCGTCCAGGGATTCGAGGTCGATGACGACGTCTGCTCCCGAACCACGCAAGGCATCGAGCGATCCGGCCGCGAGCGTACGGCCCTCGCCGATGATCACAGCGGCGTCGCAGATTCGCTCGACCTCGTCGAGCAGGTGACTGCTCAGGATGACGCTGATCCCGAACGATGTTGCGACCGTTCGGATAAGGCGCAACATCTCGTCACGTTGTTCGGGATCGAGCCCGTCGGTCGGCTCATCGAGCAGGACCACGGCCGGATCGTGTGCGATCGCCTGGGCCAGCTTGACCCGCTGTCGCTGCCCGGTGCTCATGGTCCCCATCGGCCGAAACCTCTCCTCGGCCAATCCCACCAGCCACAGAGCGTCGCTGGCCCTGGTCTTGGCTTCACGAGGAGGGAGCCCGTGCAGTTCGGCGACATGGTGCACGAAGTCCGCAGCCTTCACGTCGCCTGGGAGGGTGTGATGTTCAGGGGCGTAGCCCATTCGGGCTCGGATCAAGTGGCCTTGGGTGTAGGGGTCGACCCCCAGCACTCTGAGCTGGCCGGCACTCACTTGATGGAGGCCCAACATCATGCCCAGAAGGGTTGTCTTGCCGGTCCCGTTCGCACCCAGAAGTCCCGTGATGCCGGGTTCGATGATGAAGTCGACGCTGCTCAACGCAGTGAAATTACCGTATCGCTTGCCGACGGCGTCAGCGGTCACCAGCGAGTCCATGGCCCGACTCTAGGCCCTGGAACCGGGTTCTCTCCTCAGTCTTTTGGCCAACCGAACCCTGAGCTCTGCTCAGGTGGCTGATGAGCTCAATGCCGAGCTGAGGAATCTGCTCATTCGTTCGAATGCGATTTGGGATGCTTCGTCGTCGAAGTTCTCACCCTGTTCCATGAACCAGTGTTTGGCACCTGGATAGACGTGGAATTCGGTGTGGTTGTCGCCCAGGCGAAGGAACGATTCGGTCACGACACGGTCCTCTTCGGAAACGATGTGATCGGCATCGCCGAAATGGCCCTGGAACGTGGCTGTGGCATCGTCGAAGTCGATCGATTGTGTGCCGTAGAAGACGATTGCAGCCGTGACTTCCTCAGGCTGGCGGGCCGCAAGCCACAGGGCCATGGACGCTCCCATGCTGAGGCCGACGACCGCGATCGGTGCATTTGGGTCTTTGGCGACCGCTCGCAGTGTGCGGGCTGCACTCATCACCAATCCGCTGAGCTCATCCGGGCTCCGCTCGGCAAGTAGTTGCTCGGCTTCGGCTTCGGAGGTGGGATTGGCACCCTCGAGGAGGTCGGGCCCGACAACGGTGTAGCCCAGGTCGGCGATCCGGCGACAGAAGTCCCTGGTCCAGTCATTGAGGCCCCACCAGCTGTGGAGTACGAGCACGCCCGGACCGGGCGTGCCATCTGCGGGTTCAACCATGAATGCTTCTCCCGCGGAACGGGTGGAGAAGATCGGCTTCTGATCGCTCACAGGGTCACGGTACAGGCCGAGGATCCAGGCTCAGTAGTGGTTCATCGGCACTGTACGCCATGTCGGCTGTTCGGTTCTCTACTATTGAGACGTTGTGTCTTCTGTCCTCAGTGCTCTCAAGGGCTTCCCACGGTTCGTGTGGGACGTTGCCAAGGTCTGGTACCACGGCGGAATCGGCGATCTTGCCGCCGGCGTCACCTTCTGGATCCTGATCACGGTTCCCGCGGCAGTCCTGGCGCTGGTTTCCTCGGCCAGCTTTCTGGACACCATCGTGGGAACCAGCCTCAAGCGCGAGATCCAGTTCGAGGTACTGGAGTTCGTCAACGAGACTTTCGCCGAAGGCGCAACCACGGCCCGCGATGCGGTGAACAACCTGTTCGCCCAGCCTCAGACGGGCGTCTTCACTATCGCCGCCGGGCTGACACTCTTCACGATCAGTCGTGGGTTTGCCGGGATGATTCGTGCGCTCGACACCGTTTACGACATCGAAAACGGTAGAGCCTGGTACCACACCAGGTTCGTAGGGCTGATCTTGGGCCTGGGAACCGTGCTGGTGATGGTCCCCATCGTGCTGCTCGAGGTGTTGTTCTGGAGCCGCTTCGATGTGCCGGTGGAAGGAGTGGTAAGCGCCGGCGTCTCGATGGTGCTGCTGGTCGGTTGGGCAAGCCTGCTGTTTCACTACGGCCCTTCGGCGCGAAGCAAGTGGCGCTGGGATCTACCCGGTGCACTTGTGGCCGCCGTGTTCTGGTGGGCGCTTTCGCTGGGCTTCAACCGGTATGTCGGACTCGTCACCCTGGGCGGCGACGGCAGCAGTGTTCTCGGGATCATCGGTGGCTTCCTGCTTGCCCTCACCTGGATATGGCTCGCTGCCCAGGTGTTGTTGATCGGCGCAGCTGTCAACTTTGTCCTGGGTGAACGGCTCGACCTGCACCGGGGTCGCCGGCCTTCGGTCATCAACACTGCGCTGTCCAACGCCACCGGTGAGCTCAAGAAAGTCGTTGTCAACAGCGGTCGATCCAGCGAAGGAACCGCCGAGTTCTCCCCAAAAGCGGTGGCTCAACGGCTGAGGCCAACTAGTCGCGCTCGATCCGTGCTGGATCTCCGCGACACCAAAACCCCCGAGCCGACAGTGGAAATGGATCTTCGGGAGCCAAGCTCTTCCTAATCGACTACGACCCCTCGTTGCGGATGCGCTCCACCTCGGACATGGCGGTCCGCAGCTTGTCGATCCACTCGCTGCGGTTCTGCCCCACCTGGTTGACGCACCACGCCATCGCCTCGGACCGGGATCGAGCGACGCCGGCGTCGATGAGGGTGTCGAGAACCTGGCGATCGTCGAACAACAATCGGGTCATTACCGGAACCGCCGCGGAAGTGAATCGAACCTCGTTGTCGCCACACCGCGCCGCCCATGTCACGTGTCGTTGCCACCGCACCTGGGCCACGTCGGCGATCGCCATCCGGTCCTGACGGGTGGCCTCCCGCCAGGAAGTTATGCGAGATTCCGATGCGACCGCGGCCGCATCGTCACCTTCAGGAAGCTGGCCGGGCATGGCCAGGGTTCCGGTCACGATGATCTCGTCCCGGTCGACCAAGACCTCGACCGGTGAGATGAACCAATCGTCGGGAAGCTGGCCGGCGAACCATGCGGCCGCCTGTGAGGCGTCGCACGGTGGCAGGTCTTCAAACCGCCGTGGGCCACGGCGCTTCTGGTTTGCACGCTTGTGAGCAGGCATTTTGATTCCTTGCGTTCGATGTCGGGACGGGTTGGGAACAAACGGCACGGTGCCGTCGTTTAGCCACTCACACATTACGTGTAATTATGTAATCACGCAATTGGAGCTGCAATGGCCGTCGACACCCGTATCGAAACCCTCCCTCTACTCCCGCTTCCCGACGGGGTGATCCTTCCCGACACCGTCGTCACGATCTCAGTCCAATCGGAGGAGGCCCGCCAGGTGTTGGATGCTGCGTCCAGCGTCGGTCGACTGCTCCTGGTACCCCAGTTCGGAGGTGAGAAAGGCTCGCGGTTCGCCAAGGTGGGCGTAACCGCCACGATCGAGGACACCGGTGAACTCCCCGATGGCACACCGGCCATAACCATCAAGGCCCACCAGCGGGCCCGCGTCGGTGTCGGCGTCGTGGGTTCGAGTGCCGGACTGTGGGTCGAGGCCGAGCCAATCGCCGACGAACACACCGACCAGACCGATGAATTGGCTCGAGAGTATCGGGCCGCGGCTCGGACCCTGCTCGAGACTGTTGGGGGGCGAAGAATGGCCGGTGCCCTGGCTGAACTCACCACACCGTCGGCCCTCGCAGACTCTGTCGGGTATTGGCCCGACCTGTCCCACGAGCGCCGAATCCTACTGCTGGAAACCGTTGAGGTGGATGCTCGTCTCCGCCTCGCCACCGGATGGGTGAAGGAAGCCCTGGCTGAACTCAAGACTCGAGAGAGAATCAACGCCGAGGTCAACCAGGATCTGGAAAAGAACCAGCGGGAGGCGATTCTTCGCCGGCAGATGGCGGCGATCCGGAGTGAACTCGGCGAGGGAGACGGCGATCTGATCTCTGACTATCGGGCCAAGCTCGACCACGTCGTGGACTCCCTCACCGATGCTGCGGCCAAGGCGATCACAACCGAAATCGATCGACTGGAACGCACCGGATCGGAGTCGATGGAGGCCAACTGGGTTCGGACATGGCTCGACACGGTATTCGAGCTTCCTTGGACCAGCCGAACCGAGGAAAACCTGGACCTCGGGGAGGCCCGCCGAATTCTCGACTCCGATCACACCGGCCTCGAAGAAGTGAAAGCCCGCCTCGTCGAACATCTCGCAGTCCGAAAGCTACGGTCCGATCGTGGTGTCGACACCAGCGGTCGAAAGGGCGTGATCTTGGCCTTGGTCGGACCTCCCGGCGTCGGCAAGACCAGCCTGGGCGAGTCGGTTGCCGCTGCGTTGGGCCGCAGGTTCGTGCGGCTGGCCCTGGGAGGCATTCGTGACGAAGCCGAAATCAGAGGACATCGGCGTACCTACGTCGGAGCCCGACCGGGTCGGCTGGTCCGAGCCCTGAGCGAAGCTGAGAGCATGAATCCGGTGATCCTCCTGGATGAGATCGACAAGGTGTCCGGCGGCTGGAACGGAGACCCTTCCGCTGCACTTCTCGAGGTTCTTGACCCAGCTCAGAATCACCGTTTCAGAGACCACTATCTCGAATTCGAGCTCGATCTCAGCGACGTCGTGTTCATCGCAACAGCCAACGTGCTTGACACGATTCCCGGTCCACTCCTGGACCGAATGGAGATCATCACACTCGACGGCTACACCGAATCCGAGAAGGCAACGATCGCGATCGATCATCTCCTGCCCAGATTGATCGAGCAGAACGGGTTGCAGCCTGGCGAAATCGACATCACCGACGAAGCGATTCGATCGATTGCGGCGGACTACACCCGAGAAGCAGGCGTTCGTAGACTCGAACGTCTCTTGGACAAGGCGCTACGGAAGTCGCTGACGTCAATTGCAGACGGCACTCGTACGACCGATGCTCCGGTGATCGTTGTTCCCGACGATCTCCGCGAACTTCTGGGCAGACCCATACCTTCCGAGGCGGTGGAAAATCGAATCGACCGACCCGGTATCGCAACCGGCTTGGCGGTCACCGGCGCCGGTGGTGACGTGTTGTTCGTGGAAACGGCCCTCGTACCCGGCGAAGGAGAACCGGTTCTCACCGGCCAGCTCGGGGATGTGATGAAGGAGTCCGCCGCGATCGCCCGCTCGGTGGTCACCGCCCATGCGACCCGCCTCGGCTTCGAGATGCCTGACGGTCAACGGCTCCACGTGCACTTCCCGGCGGGCGCAGTGCCCAAGGACGGCCCATCGGCGGGAATAACCATGACCACGGCGCTGGTCAGCCTGCTCACTGGACGGGTGGTTCGTCCTGAAGTGGCCATGACCGGCGAGGTGACCCTTCAGGGGCGTGTCCTTCCGATCGGCGGAGTCAAGCAGAAGGTCCTCGCCGCACATCGGGCTGGGATTCGTCAGGTCGTGATTCCCAAAGACAACGAGCACGACCTCGAAGACGTCCCGTCTGAGGTTCTCGAGACCGTGGAGATCCACCTGGCCGCTCATATTGACGAGGTGCTCGATCTCGCCCTCAGTTGATCCAGGAGACCGGCGCCGGTGGCGCGGGGTCCCTCAGCCCCAGAGGCCGCTGGCCCTGGCGTGGGGCAACATCAGATGAAGCGCTCCCGCCCGGGCGGCGGTGGAACTCACCCGCTCGTTGTTCTCGAACTGAACCGAGAACTCGGGGGGAACCGGGTGCGGCGGGCGCGGTGCGATGGCGAGTTCGGGCAGAGCCGCGATCGCCGCGTCTC
>JBLYYW010000143.1:0-18357 GCA_048550155.1 Acidimicrobiales bacterium
CGGGGCCACGGCGTCACACTACTGCGGCAACAATCGGAGTCTCGGCTCAGAGGTTCGCAAGGATCCCCCACTGTTCGGGCGTGAGATTCTCGGCCCGGTCGGTTGGGGCTATGCCTGCGCTCTCGATCTGGCTCTCGGTCAGATGAGCGGAGAGACTTCCCCGAATCATCTTTCGCCGCTTCCCGAAGCCGGCACGTACGAGCGTGGCATAGCGTTCGAACGATGCATCGATCGGCAGGACCTCATGCCGTTCGATCTTCAACAGAGCCGACGAGACGCGTGGACGGGGCAAGAAGACCGAGCTGGGCACAGTGTCGACAACTCGGGCTCGGGCCCAGTAGCTCAACAGCACCGAGGGAATCCCGTACGTCTTGGTGCCGCTGCTGGCTGCCAACCGTTCTCCCGCCTCCTGTTGAACCATCACAAGCCATTCGGTGAGCGAAGGCTGATCGCGAAGCAGATCGAGGACCAACGGTGTGGAGACGTTGTACGGCAGGTTGGCCACAACCTTCCACGACTGATCCGCCAGCAGCTCACCCCAGTTGAGTTCCAGCGCGTCAGCGTGCATCACGGTCACATGTGAGGAGAGCCCGGCCGTGTTCAGAACATCGAGTAGCGGGGGGATCAGGTACCGGTCAGCTTCGATCGCTGTCACCCTGGCACCAGCATCGGCCAAACCCAGCGTGAGGCTGCCGAGTCCGGGTCCGATTTCGATCACGTTGTCGCCGTCACGCACGCCAGAGATACGGACAATCTTGTCCACCATTCCCGGTTCACACAGGAAGTTCTGACCCAACGCTCGACTCGGATTGAGCCCGTGCTGCTCGATCAAGTCCCCCACCATCGGTCGGGTGAGGCGCTTGCTCTGGTTCAGTTCAGGCATCTGGTTCAGAGCGAGGACGGAAGACGGTAGAGTTCGGCGCCGTTGTCCCAGGTGAGCTCGGCCACTTCCTCGACCGGCTGGTTGCGCACCTCTGCGACGGCGGCACCGACGACCGAGACCCAAGCCGGTTTGTTCGTCTTACCGCGGTAGGGAATCGGTGCAAGGTAGGGGCTGTCGGTTTCGACCAGCAACCGATCCTTTGGGCACAACCGGGCTGCCTCGCGGAGCTCGGGGGCCGACGGAAACGTCACGATCCCGCTGAAGCTCAGGTAGCAGCCCCGGTCGAGCGCCTCTCGAGCCTCTTCTGGGCCACCGGTGAAGCAGTGGAACACCGTTCGCGACGGGACACCTTGCTCGTCGAGAATGGCAAAAGTGTCCTCCCACGCAGACCGGCTGTGAATCACCAACGCCAGATCCAGTTGGTGCGCCATTTGAATCTGGGCTGAGAAAACCTCGGCCTGTACATCGTGAGGCGAATGGCTGTAGTGATAGTCGAGTCCGGCCTCGCCCACCGCGACAGGTCGGTTGGAGCCTTCGAACAGCTCGCGGAGGCCGTCGATGCCGTCCTTGGCGTCGTGGGGGTGCACTCCAGCGGTGGCCCACACGTTGTCGAAGTCAGCCGCCACCGAGATGGCGTCCTCGGAATCTGCGACGGTGCAACCGACGGTCAGGAACCGAGTGACGTTGAACTCGGCGGCCTCCGCTATCGCATCGGCGGGCTCCACCTGCTTTCTTGCGCCGGTGGTCAGGTGGCAGTGATTGTCGAACCAACGCACCGAAGACATCAGTCGTCCAACTCCACCTTGGCGAACAGTGGGGTGGGTTTCGGGATCGGGGTGCCCGCCACCAGCGGATCGCGATGCCAGCCGGTCGGTTGGCCCAGAACGGCGGAGATCTGACTGGAGGTGAAGGGCAGGAATGGTTCGAACAGCACTCGCACACCGTTGATCGCCGACAGGGCCGTATGCAGGACTTCAGAGGCTCGCTGTGGATCTGTCTTCTGCAGCTTCCAGGGCTCGGTGGCGTTCAGGTAGCCGTTTGCGGCCTGTGCTGTCTTCATCGCGGTCCGGAGCGCAGCCTTCAGCTCGACCTGTTCGAACTGGGCCGCTGCCTCGGCAAACGCAGCATCAACCGAGGCGAGAAGCTCGGCGTCCTCGTGGTCTGATCCCGGCGTGTCCGGAATCTGTCCATCGCAGTTCTTGTGCACCATGCTGAGGACCCGGTTCACCAGATTGCCCCATGTGGCCACGAGTTCTTCGTTGATCCGGCGAGCGATCTCTTCTTCTGAGATCTCGGTGTCCGCTTGTTCGGGAAGGGCCGCAGCCATGGCGAACCGAAGAGCGTCTGGCTCAAACAGGTCGAGAGCGTCGGCGATGGTGAGGCCGACGCCTCGGCTGGCCGAGGCCTTCCCGCCTTTGAACGTGACGTACTGGTTGGCCGGAATGCTGTCGGGGAGGTGAAGGTTGCCCGCCCCCATGAGCTGGGCAGGCCAGAACAGCGCATGGAACGGAATGTTGTCCTTCCCGATGAAGTACACGTGGCGAGCGTCGTCGCGTTCCCACCACTCCTTCCAGGCATCGGGGTCGCCGCCAGGGTTCGAGTCGCTGGCAGCCCACTCTTGGGAGGCTGACAAATAGCCGATCACGGCGTCGTACCACACATAGATCTTCTTACCCGGCCCCAAATCCCCAACCGGTACGTCAATACCCCAGTCGATGTCGCGGGTGATGGCTCTGTCGAGCAGTCCTTCGTCCTCCAGCCACCCCTTGGCGAAGTTGACGACGTGGGGACGCCAGTCGGTCTTGGAGTCCAGGTACACACGAAGCCGGTCGGTGAAATCGCTGTACCGATAGAAGAAGTGGTCTGTGCTCCGTTTCTCCGGCGTCGCACCGCTCAGCTTGGACCGGGGATTGATCAGATCGATTGGATCGAGGGTCTTGCCGCAGTTGTCGCACTGGTCTCCTCGGGCGTCGGCATACCCGCAATTGGGACACTCCCCTTCGATGTACCGATCAGCCAGGAATCGCTCCGCTTCCGGATCGAAGTACTGCTCGCTCGTGCGCTTGTCGATGTGACCGTTCGCAAGCTGAGCGAGGAACATCTCCTGAGTGATGCGGGCGTGGTTCTCGGTACCGGTGGTGGTGTACAAATCCCACGAGATCCCCAGCTGACCCCATTGCCGGATGATCTCGCCGTGGTATTTGTCGACAATGTCCTGCGGCGTGACCCCTTCGGCCTCGGCTCGGACCGCAATCGGTGTGCCATGCACATCGGACCCGGACACCATGAGCACCCGGTTGCCGAGTAGCCGTTGCTGCCGGGCAAATATGTCCGCAGGCAAATACGCACCCGCCAGATGTCCGATGTGTCGGGAGCCCGACGCGTAGGGCCAAGCCACTGCCACCAGCACATTCACAGGATCAGTCACCGAAACCAGGGTAGTGATTTGCGGCGGCTGCGAGAGAAGGTTTCCAGCATGACCAACCTGACCGCCCGTCCGGTGGGCCGAGGTCCGACGCCATGTCACCCGAACGAGCGATTCCGTGAGACTTGGGACCCGACTCTCCATTGCTGCGCTGAATCCAGCACACTGGACCGGCGGCCTGCTGACGTTCATGCCAGGCAGAAAGACGACCTCCGATGCTTTCCTTCACCGACTCCAGCGCTGTCTCAGGCTCCGCAAGGACCAACTCCGCCGCAACGGTCACTGGCCCAATCACCTCCGAGGTTCGCATCGAGACCGAAGACTTCGCCGCTGCGGGCGGAACAGTGCTGTTCGTACCTGCTCCTGACTCCGAGCAAGACGCATTGCTGGCGGGCGCCTGGGTTTCAGACGTCTTGCCGAGGACCGAATGGTTCATCACCCTTGCCGACCGACCTGAACGGGTTCGGCTGGACGGTGAGGTCCCGATCACCTCACCGTTGATCACCTTCGACATCAAGGATCCGGCCACTGTCGCAGCCGCCACCACGAGCGTCCGCTTTCAACATCAGCCAACCTTGCTGGTTCGAACCGTCGGTGAGGGCCGCGTGATCACTTCGGGCATAACCGACGTGAGCGCTCTGGCACAACACGACACGCTGCACCGCTACCTCCAACGTCTCTCCCACAGCACTTTTGCCCCACGGCATACCGGCGATCTGGGTGTCGCCGTGGTCGGGTACGGCCCGTTCGGAGGAATGGGCTACCTGCACGGGCTGGCGGCGACCGAAACCGACGGCTTGGCGATGGTCGCAGCTGCCGACAATGCCCCGGAACGCCTCACAGCGGCACAGAAGGACTTCCCCGACCTCACCCCGCACGCCGACGGCACCTCGCTGGCTGCCGATCCCGATGTCGACATTGCCATCATCGCGACCCCGCCTGCGTTCCACGCCGAGCTCGGTCTCGAATTGCTCCGGGCCGGGAAACACGTGGTGGTCGAGAAGCCCATGTGCCTCAGCACCAGCGACGCCGACCTCTTGATCGCCACCGCAGCGGAGATGGACCGCACCATCACCGTCCACCAGAGTCGACGTTGGGACCAGGATTGGCTGACCGTACGCCGAGTGATCGGCCAGGGCCGAATCGGTGACGTGTTCAACATCGAAACCTTCGTCGGCGGCTTCGAGCATCCATGCCGGGCTTGGCACAGCGAAGACTCGATCAGCGGAGGCGCAGTGTACGACTGGGGATCGCACCACATCGATTGGATCATCCAACAGTTCGGAACTGCACCGAAACGAGTGCTGTGCAGCGCCCATACCCGGGTCTGGCACGACACCACCAACGTGGACCAACTCTCGGTGTGGATGCAGTGGGCCGACGGCCGCGAGGCGACGTTCCGCCAGAGCGACGTCTGTGCCATCCGCCGCCCCAAATTTCACATCGAGGGAACGGCGGGAACCTTGGAAGGGCATTACGCACCGGTCAGTCAGGAATCGATCACTCCGGGACGCGGCTACCGCAGCAACATCAGCCACCACGCTGAGGCACCGGTCGATCTGCGGGTTGCCACCTACGACGGCGACCATGGCCTGATTGAATCGACCGTACGTCCTGCTCCTCATCCCGGCTGGGGCTTCCACCGGAATCTGGCCGACCACCTCTTCCTGGGCGAACCGTTGGCGGTACAACCCGAACAGTCACGCGACGTGGTGGCAGTTCTCGAGGCGGCCCATCGATCCGGAGCCAACGGCGGAGAGCTCATCGACCTGTGATCCCCCGAGGAGTGGAACCGGTTCGCTTCGGCGTGATCGGCGCGGCATCGTTTGTGGCCAACGCTGCGATCCTTCCGGCGATCGAGAAGAGCGACACCACCGAGGTCGTGGCTGCCTGCTCGCTGAGCGGTGCAGCCGACCCCTCGTTGTCCGCCGTGGAGGTTGACAGCTACGAAGCGGTGGTGACCCATCCCGATGTTGAAGCGGTGTACATCCCGCTCCCCAACCACCTCCACCTGCGGTGGATCCTCGCATGTGCCGGTGCGGGCAAGCACGTGCTGTGCGAAAAGCCGCTGGCGCTCAGCGCCGACGAGGCACGAATCGCGGCGGACGCTTGTGAACAGGCTGGGGTACTGCTGGCCGAGGCCTGGATGTCACCGTTCCATCGGCGATGGAGATCGATGATGGCCCATGTCAGCAGTGGCCAGCTCGGTTCACCAACGATGGTGAGCACTGCGTTCACCTTCACGATCGACCCCGAGAACCACGACAACTACCGATTCGATTCGTCCATGGGCGGCGGAGCTCTGTACGACCTGGGCATCTACTGTCTCGGCCCGGCCGTTCATTTGTGGGGCCCAAATCCAACCACGGTCGAGGTCACCGATCAGACCTGGAAAAACGGAGTCGATCTCACCACGGAGTTCCGGCGCAAATGGGACGAGCGTCGGGTAGCGGTGGGGCGCTGCTCGTTCATCGAACCCGAGCAGCAGTCGATCGTGATCGACTGCGAGAGGGGGGTCGTCCGCACCGTCGACCAGGCCCACACCGGCGGTGCCATGGCCGTGAGCTTCGAGTGGTCCGGTATCACGACCGAGGGAACCCAGGAACAACGCACCGTCGAGATCCCCAACAACGACCCCTACCAAACGATGATCGAACGGTTTTGCCACGCAGTACGAGGACAGCGGGAATGGCCGCGCCCGATCCCGCGTTCGATCGAGATGATGGAACTGATCGACCGTATTCGAATGGTTCACCGGTGACCGCTCGCGAGCCGATGTTCGTCGAGCTGGAATCGGGGGTGGAGCTGTCGATCGAGCTTTGGGGATCTTCGGACACCGACCTCACCCCGTGGGTGCTCACCCATGGGCTGGCGTCCAACAAACACCTTTGGGACGGGGTGGCGGCGCATCTCGCACACAGGGGTCACCCGGTCGTTACCGTTGACCAGCGGGGTCACGGCCAGTCCTCCAAACCAGACTCTGGCTACGACATGGTGTCCTGCGCCAACGATCTTGCGCTTCTCATCGAACAACTTGCCGTCATTGGTGGCATTGTGAAACCAGCGGTTGCCGGCCAGAGCTGGGGCGGCAATGTCGTCCTCGAGATGGCTCGTCAGCACAACAACGCCGCATCCGTGATTTGTTGTGTGGATGGTGGCTTCATCGAGCTCCGGTCCCGGTTCCCGCACTGGGCCGACGCTGAGCAGGCACTGGCTCCTCCAGCTCTGCTCGGCACCCCGGTCGCCCAAATCGAACAGTGGGTCGAATCCATGGCTTCGGACTGGCCATCGGAGGGCCGAGCCGGCACCATGGCCAACTTCGAGGTCCGCTCCGACGGAACCATCGCCCCGTGGCTCACCCTCGAGCGCCACCTCATGGTGTTGCGCGGCCTCTGGGAGCACGACCCGTACGACTCGATGCCTCAGGTGGAAACCCCGACGTTGATCGTCGCCGCCGAGGATGACAATCCAACATGGCCCAAAGCAGAACCGGTGGCCCGCGCGCTCGAGCTTCTCCCCACCGCCCGAGCCGAGTGGTTTCGGCCAGCCCACCACGATGTGCACGCCCAAAAACCGGCCGAGGTGGCCGAGCTGTTGCATTCAGCGGTCACAGCAGCAGACTTCTTCAGCTGAGATCTCCGAGGTTCAAACGATGGCAACCCCCCAACCGGATCACCCCCCACGACTCCTCGTACTGATGGGTTCGGGCGAAACCGCTCCCACCATGACCGGGCATCACCGCACGGTTTTCGAGTTGATCGGAGGATCTCATGTGAAGGGTGATCCCGTGCCCGCCGTGATGCTCGACACCCCGTTCGGATTCCAGGAAAACGCTCCGATCCTCGCCGAGCGGACGGTGGAATACTTCAAAGAGTCGGTGTTTCGCGACGTTGCCGTGGCCGGTATCACCCGGACCGACACCGACCCGGTGACGCTTGAATCGGGCATGAACCGTATCCGCCGGGCCCAATGGGTCTTCGCCGGCCCCGGTTCACCCACGTTTGCTCTCGCCCAATGGAGGGACACACCGATTCCGGACCTGCTCAGAGAGAAGCTGCGCAGCGGTGGAGCGGTCGTGTTCTCCTCCGCCGCCGCCCTCACCATCGGCGTCAGGACGGTGCCGGTCTACGAGATCTACAAAGTTGGTATCGACCCGTTCTGGCTCGATGGCCTCGACCTGCTGGCCGAGACCGGCATCAATGCAGCGGTGATCCCCCACTACAACAACAACGAGGGCGGCAATCACGACACCCGATTCTGTTACCTGGGCGAACGCCGGCTCACGATGCTCGAACCCGAGCTTCCCGACGACGCCTTCGTTCTCGGCATCGACGAACACACCGGCGTGATCATGAACTTGGACGAAGACACTGCCGAGATCGTGGGACGCGGCGTGCTGACGCTTCGCCGCAATGGCTCCTCGATCGAGATTCAGAACGGTGAGAAGGTCTCTCTCGATGTGATCCGGTCCGGCGGCGATCGCTCCGCCGGCACCGCGACCGCCGTTCCCATCGCACCACCCGAGGTCGAAAAGCCGGTCGACGATCTCGAGCCTCCCCTGGCGGAATCTCTGGAAGCGGTGCTGGCAGCGACCGAGGCGGACTTCGACGCCGCCATGGACGACGGCGATTCCGATGCTGCGGTTGCAGCAATACTGACCCTTGACACCGCAATCGTCGAGTGGTCCCGGGACACGCTGCAGTCGGACCAGGTGACCAGAGCACGCGCCGCGCTCCGGTCGATGATCAGTCGCCTCGGCGCAGCGGCAACCGCTGGGTTGCGAGACGAGCGCGACGTGCTGGGTCCGGTAGTCGAAGCTGCCCTGTCGGCCCGCCGGGTCGCTCGCGAGGAGAAGGCGTGGGCGGTTTCGGATGCCCTGCGTGACGGCCTCGACGCTGCTGGCATCGAGGTACGTGACACCTCCGACGGCGTCGAGTGGCACGTCCGCTGAACCCGAACCGGATCTCCCGATGGATTCGCTCCTTTCAGGTCACGATTCCATCAAGAGTTCGTCGCTGAGCGTTCCCAGAGGACGGGGAAGAGAGGATGATCGAGTTCCGAGCCGGCATCGAGCTCGTCTTCCAGGCCCGGGAACGGTGGCGAGGTGACCCACGCACGAGGTGCAAAAACCATGTCGTCCCCGAGGAAGCGGACCGACAACACGCGCCGCCGATTCGGGCCAGACACTCCCCCGCTGCCATGGACAATCACCATGTTGAAAAACACGGCATCACCGGGCTCGAGTTCCCACCCGATGACCGGGAATCGGTCGGGGTCAGACTCGAAGTCGGGCAGTTCGGCCAGCGATCCTTCCGGGAACCATTTGGCTTGGTCGTCGAGAAAGGTTCGGGGCATGTACCACGGTCCCTTGTGGGAACCGGCGATGAACTCCAACGTGGAAGATCGATCGACCGGATCGACCGGGAACCACATGCTGGCATTCTGGATCCCGTCAACGTTGTAGTAGGGCTGATCCTGGTGCCACGGGGTTGCCTGCCTTGTGCCCGGCTCCTTGACCAGCACATGGTCGTGGTAGAGCCGGATCTTGTCTGAGCCGGTGAGTTCGCCCGCAATCTGAGCCGCCGGCGATTCTCTGATGAACCGTTCCAGGGCCGGAATCCGGTCCCAGTTCCGGAAGTCCTCGACGAACGCACCGTCGTCGGCCGAACTGGCTCGCTTGGCACGGGGAGACAGTCGGGCCAGATTTGCGTCGACCGCCTCGGTCGCCAGGGCAACGTCTTCGGAGCTGAAGGCGCCCCTCACGCATACCGCTCCATCTCGTTCCCAATCACCTTCGACGATCACGATCGCCAGCGTAGGGTCAGTTCGAAGAAGCCCGGGCGAGCCGGAAAACCTCAGAGCGCGTTGGCGAGGTCGTAGACCCGACGTTTCGACTCTCCGGTAAGGGTGCTGACCAACGAGACGGCATCTCGTGTTGACGCTCCGTCATCGATTTCCGCTCTGAGGAGACGGACCAGGTCCTCGTCGGATCGAACCGCGGGGGCCGCAGAAACGGGGCCGATGATCAGGACGAACTCGCCCTTGGGCGGCACATCGAAGAAGTGGGCGTGGAGGGTATTGAGCGTGCCTCGTTGCACATCCTGGTGCATCTTGGTGAGCTCTCGAGCTGCCGCTGCCATGCGGTCCTGACCGCACACATCCGCCAGGTCTTCCAAGGTTCGAACCAGGCGATGGGGGGCTTCGTAGAGGACGACGGTCCGCAGTTCCCGTCCGATCTCGCCGAGCCGCTGCGCTCGTTCCTTTCCCTTGCGAGGCAGGAAACCTTCGAACACAAACCGTCCGGTCGGCAGACCGGACAGCACAAGGCCCACAATCAGCGCGGTCGGTCCCGGAGCGACATCGATCTCGAACCCGGCATCCGCAGCGGCCTGTATGAGTCGTGCACCAGGATCGCTGATCGCCGGCATACCGGCATCGGTGGCGAGCACCACCTTCTTGCCTTCACTGAGCGCGGTCAGCATACGGTCGACGACTCCGTGTTCAGTGTGTTCATTGGCGACCAGCATCGGAGGCGATGTCAAACCCAGCTTCGATATCAGCCCACCGGTTCGGCGGGTGTCCTCGCACAGAACAAGATCGGCGTCACCAAACGATTCCCGAGCCCGATCGGTGATGTCACCAAGGTTGCCGAGCGGCGTGCCAACAAGTGTCAGTTTGCCGTTCATTCGCATTCCTCGGTGATCTCCAGGCTGTCGCCAAGCTTGATTCCCCACGCTTCGAACGCGCCGGACTCGGCCTCCAGTACAGCACTCGAGCGGAGGTGAAAGCCGGTTACCCGGTTGGGACGTAACGAAACTACACGCAGCACGGTGTTCTCATCGTCCAAAAAGGCAACATCCAGGCCGAACTTCATACCAAAGCTGTGAACAGATCTGGTCTTGGGAAACAACATGGCGCCCGCGAACCCCCGACGCCCCAGAAGGCCCCGTGCTCTCGCTGCCCGCGTTTCCGCCACCTCGAGCGAAGCGAGGACGTGCCCATCCTTCACCAGCCAGTGGCTGGTGAGCGCCGGACCAGGCGTTTCGTGTCTCCGTAGATGGTCCATAACATTCGGGGTTCAGACGTTGAAACGGATTTCCATCACATCGCCATCAGCGACAATGTAGTCCTTGCCTTCGGCCCGTAACTTGCCAACGTCGCGCGCCGCAGACCATGACCCACATTCCAGCAGCTCGTCCCAGTGGATCACCTCGGCACGAATGAAACCGCGCTGCATGTCGGAGTGGATCCGCCCGGCGCATTCGGGAGCCGACGAACCGGCCCGAAACGTCCACGCCCGGCTTTCCTTTTCGCCGGTGGTGAAGAACGTGCGCAACCCGAGCTCATGATAGGCAGCGGCGATGAACCGCGGCAGCGCCCCCTCGCCCAGTCCGAAACCATCGAGCATCTCGGCCCGGTCTTCAGGATCGAGCTGACTGGCCTCGGCTTCGAGTTGCACGCACGCACCGAAGACCGAGTTCGATGCCGGTCCGAGCTCCTCGATCACCGGAGCAACGACGCTGTCGACTTCGTCGAGTTGTCCCTCGTCGACATTGACCAGCGCGAGCACCGGTTTGTTGGTGAGGAGATAGTAGGGGGCCAGATCGGCCCTCACCGCATGCGACAGGTCGGTTCGGTAGATCGGCGTTCCCTCACTCAACCGCTCGATGGCGATCTCGGCTGCTTTCACTTCATCGGCCAGCGATGGGTCTTGTTTTGCCGCTTTTCGCTTGCGATCGATCTGCTTCTCCAGCGTCTCCAGGTCAGCAAGGGTGAGCTCGATCTCGAGGACCCGAAGGTGTTCGAGGGGGTCGGTGGGGCCCGGCACGTCTGGGTCTGCGAATGCCCGAAGCACGTACACGATGGCATCGACTTCACGAATACCGGCGAGGAATTTGTTTCCCAGACCCTCGCCTTTGCTGGCCCCTTCCACCAGGCCACCGATATCGGCGAACTGGACGGTGGTGTTGACGGTCTTCCGCGAGTTGTTGAGGGCGGAGAGCTTGTCGAGCCGGTGGTCGAAGACCTTGGCGACTCCGATGTTCGGGTCGGTCGTGGCGAATGCATACGGAGCGGCCAAGGCACCACCGCCGGTCAGTGCGTTGTAGAGCGAAGACTTCCCGGCATTGGGCAGACCGACGAAACCGAACTTTTCCACTCCCCGAGGCTAACCCGCGTGTGGCGATCCGATTCGCCGAGCATCGATCATTAACTGGGCGAAGCTTCGGTCGCTCGCAGGAACTCCGCTGAGGGCATGGCGGAGGCGAAAAGAAAGCCCTGTGCAGCGGTACATCCGACTTGCTCCAATGCTTCTGTCTCGGTTTCTTTCTCCACCCCGATGGCATACACCTGGATGTTCCGCTCGACGGACTCGATGATGAGCCGACGAGCTCGATCGCGCAGCACCTCGTCGGTCGGCAAACGAGCGACCAGGTTGCGATGCAACTTCAGGTAGGCGATCCCGGCGTCCGAGAGGGCCTTCAGCGGAATGTCGAGGTCGGACCAACCGTCAGCGCCAAACCTGATGTTCGGCGCCAACCGTTGGGCCAGGGACGCAAGAAGGTTCAGGTTCTCCAGGGCCGCAGGCGCTGACAGCTCGATACCGAACCGACCGGCCAGTTCCTCGCTGTTGGCGACCACCTCGAGCAGCTTGATGAATTCGGCATCGGCGAGCTGGGACGGCGCCACGTTCATCATGGCGATCCGGTCGGTCTCGGCTTCGACCAGCCAGTCTCCGAGCTGCTCCTCGATTCCTTCGACGACCACGATGCCGAGGGCTCCCATCAGGCCGCTTCGTTCCGCGGTCGCAACCACATCGGAGGCAGAGAGCCCAACGTCACCACCGATTCGCAACAAACCCTCGGCCCCGATCACGGTTCGATCATCGAGCCGAACCAGTGGCTGATAGGCGAAACTCACGATGCGCTGTTCGATCGCTCGACGCAGTTGCCGCTCAACGGTGATGAGGCGCTCGGTCCGGGACGGGAGTGCGTCATCGGACAGGACAACCTGATTTCGGCCCCGACCCTTGGCGAGCTGCACGGCGGTCTCGGCTCCGGAAAGCAGGCTCTGCGCTGACTGGTCACGTTCGTTGACGGCCACGCCGACGCTGGCTGTCAAGACAAGGTCATCGGCGATCTCCGGGAGTGTGGCGATCGCTGACCGCACTCGCTCCCCCAGCTCCTCGCCCTTGTTCCGGTCCCCAAGCCCGACCGCAACGATCAGGAACTCGTCACCCTGGAGTCGGAACAACATGTCGGTAGCCCGCATTGTTGCGGAGATTTTGCGGGAGACCTGTTCGATCAACCGCACCGCTCGAACAGTTCCGACTTGGTTCACGACTCGCTCGAAGCGGTCGAGGTCAACGTAGATCGTGGCGACGGTTCCCGGCTCCGCCTCGTTCAGTGCTTCCTCGAGTACTTCCAGAACCTGAGGTCGGTCCGAAACGACCATGCCACTACCGATTCGTTCGGTCGCCAGCGCCGTCACGTAGTGCGTGCCACGTTCGGTGCTGGCACCGATGAGAACGAGATCGAAGAGCACCTCGTCCCCGTCGGCTGTTTGCAGTGTCCTCGATCGGCGCCAACTCTCCCCCGCTGGAGGGAGCGGCAACTCGATGAGTTCCATGGACTCGGGAAGATGTTTCGCCAGCGTTTCGACCTCACCAAACTGGTCGATCCACGCTTCGGAACGCCACTGAATCCGCCCGGTTGTTCGCTCGGCCACGACAGCGGCAAGGTCGGCGGCGGCGATGGCCAGTCGAGGACCGTGGGTGACGATCTGCTCGATCTCGGGAGCTGGCGCGCCCAGAGCGCGCGGAACAACAACTTCGGTGGACGACGACTTCTGAGCCGCGCCACGCATACGAGAATCCCAAGAACGTGACATGTGTTTTCTACGTCGGCCAACGAGGTGCAAACTAAAGCAGGCAAATTGCGGAGCATCGGCGCCCAAAGGTGTTTCTACCGGGCTACCCTGTAGCCCCTATGTCGAAGCGCCGTCGGAAAAAACGCCTGCTCGCCCGCCGCAAGAAGGCCAACCACGGCCGGAAACCCACGGTCGGCCGTAACTCCTAGTCGCGTGGCGGCCTAGAGCCGTCCCTGTAGTACTGCGGTGAGCTTGCGCAACGTTTGTTCTGCGTCGTCGGGCTTGCCTACCGCCTCGAGATAGAACTTCACTTTTGGTTCGGTCCCGCTCGGCCGGACGATCAGGCGGGACCCGTCCTCATAGCGAATCATCACGCCTGTGGTGGGTGGCAAGTCGCCGCCCGTCGCCAAGTCGACCACCGACACTGCGGCTGCGCCGACCGACGGCGGATCTGACAGCACGTCGGAAAGGATGTCCTCGGTGGTCGGACCGCCTTCACCGAGTCGGTGGGAAAACGAGTGGGTCCGGTACGCCCCGAAGCGTTGATCGAGGGAATCGAGAACGTCCCACACTGTTCGGCCCTCGTCCTTCAGAGCCGAGAGCATCTGCATGGCAACAAGCGCCGCCCCGATACCGTCCTTGTCCCGAACGACTCCTCCGACGCAGTACCCGAGCGCCTCCTCGTACCCGAGGAGATAGGCGGCATCGGGCTCCTCCACGATCGGGCGGGCCACCCACTTGAATCCCGTCAACGTGGTTCGACAATCGACGCCTGCGTCGGCTGCGATGGCTTCCATCCGCTGGCTCGAGACGAGACTCTTGGCGACGACGGCAGCTCCTCCACCCTTCGCCTGGTGATCAGCGATCAGGTGGTGTGCGAGCAGCACACCGACCTGATCGCCCGACAATGGAGTCCACTGCCCATCGGTGTTCGATGGCACGGCCAGCGCGAGACGATCCGCGTCGGGGTCATGAGCGACCACTGCGTCGACTGCGTGCTCTTTGGCCAGCGCGAGGGCGAGGTCGAGAGCACCGGGTTCCTCGGGATTGGGAAAGCTGACCGTTGGAAACTCAGGGTCCGGGTCGAGTTGTTCGTCGACCACGATTGGACGCTCGAAACCGGCCTCGAGCGCAGCGGTGACAAACGGAGCACCGCCGACACCGTGCATGGCGGTGTAGACCACCCGGACCGACCGCTCCGGCCCCGGGATATGGGCCAGTACGGCCTCGCGATGAGCAACTATCCAGCGCCGAGCTGGCAGGCAGTGTGCGTCGGCCGGTGAATCGAACCGTGTCGGTTTCGCACCGGCTGCGATCTCGTCGATCGCGGCGGCGATTTCCCCGTCGGCAGGCGGGATGATCTGGATGCCATCGCCAAGGTACAGCTTGTAGCCGTTGTCGGCGGGCGGGTTGTGGCTGGCCGTGATCATGATCCCGGCGTCAGCCTCGTGAATGAGGATGGCATACGCCAGAACCGGCGTTGGCACAACAGCATCGGCCAGGATCGCCTCGCCGCCCGCGCTACCGATCGTTTCGGCTGCCTCGGTTGCGAAGTCGTGAGACCCGTGGCGTGCGTCGTAGCCGATCACGATCCGAGGGCGGTTGAAGCCCTTCCCGGCCATCCATCGCAAAAGGCCTGCGGTTGTCTGGCGCACCACGAGCCGATTCATGCGGTTGGGGCCGGGTCCGAGCGGAGCCCGAAGCCCCGCAGTTCCGAATGCGAGGCGGCCGGTGAACAGCTCGTCGAGTTCCCCGGTATCTCCTCGGTCGATCAGCTGGTGTACCGCACGTCGGTGGCTCTCCTCTGGGTCCGAATCCGCCCACTGCCGCGCCCGTTCGATCAGGTCCATGAGCCGACCCTACTGCCCGGGTCAAAACAGATGAAGTTGTAGGAGTTCGATAGCTTCGTGGGGTGCGAGAGGACGTATCCCTGTGCGAAGGCGTCCGGACGAGCTGCCGGAGGGTGATCGAGCGGGCTGACATCGTCGAGCTCAACGACGCCGGGCTCGATCGGCTTGCGTCGGAAGCGGTATCGGCTCTGAACCGCCCCAAACTCCCTGCTGTGGACTTCGACGAGGACCGAGCGATGCGTTCCCTCGCAGCGAATGCCATCAATTTCGGCAGTGGCTATCACGATCTGGTTCGGAAAGAACCCGGGATGTCCGGCGCGAGGACGATGTCGACTCGACTGCTCCGATTCCTGGATGCGACCGGCCCTCTGACGGCCGACAGACTGCTGAGGTTCACGGTGGCGGACTGCTCTCAGATCTTCGGCCAGGAATTGGATGGCGACGCGGTAGAGCAGCTCCTTTCACGTTTCGCCACAGCCTTGAACGATCTGGGCAGCTTCGTCGCCGACCGTGGTGGAACGGCGCGATCGGTTCTCGAACGGTCGGGCGACTCGGCGGAGATCCTGGCAACGGGTTTGACGGCCATGCCGTACTACCGGGACGTGGAGCGGCACCATGAAGAGCCGGTCTGGTTCTACAAACGAGCCCAGATAACGCCGGCCGATCTGGCCCGGCAAGGCCTGTGGCGCTTCAGCGACCTGAACCAGCTCACGGCCTTCGCCGACAACCTGGTCCCTCACGTCCTACGCATCGATGGAGCGATCGTCGTAGATCCATACGTCGTCGATGCCATCGACCGAGGCGAACTGCTCGCACCCGGATCCCGGGCCGAAGTCGAACTGAGGGCGGCAGCGGTCGTGGCGGTCGAGGAACTGGTTGCCCGCATTCCCGACCCCGAGGTGTGGGCATTACATCTCGACGAATGGTTGTGGCTTCGAGGCGCAGGCACGACGTACAAGGCGGTGCGGCGCCCTCGTTCCCGGTCGGTGTTCTACTAGCTGCCTGTTCTACGAGCCGCCTGTTCCAACTAACTGCAAGCGCGGGTGTAGCGGTCCAGCACGTTTCGGGTGACCTGGGCCACCGGTTCGTCGTCGGCCAAAGCGAAAGCCCAATCGGTCGTACCGACCGTCACGACCTCGCCCCCTTCGGGATAGGGCTTGCACACCAGCATCACCGCGTTGCCGATACGGGCTCTCTTCAATGTGTCCTCGTTGATGCCTCCATGGACCCGTTCGGCGATGAACTCCAGGTCACCCTGATCACTCAGCGCACTGATCGACTTGGGGTACTCCCCCATCGCGCAGTTCGATGCCGGCACGAACGCCACGACGTCGACCTCGGCCGGCAGATCGGGCCGATCTCTCACCACGGGAAGTTGGTACTCGTCGAGCTGCAGCGGCACTCCCAGCGTTTCGTAGCCAACCGCACCATGTTTGGCACCGAGCACGTCGCCGTACCGCAAACCGCTGTTCTCGAACAGCCAATGGTCGTCCCGGTACACCGTGAACCCGCCGCTACCCCGCATCACGGCGGCACCGAACCGGTAGTAGAGGCCAAATGCGGAGCCACCGCCCAACAGCCGCCACTCCGGGTTCCCGACAATCGGGTCGCACCACATCCCGCTGGTCAGCTCCGGTGTGGACTCCGCAACAGGGTCGGTGAGATGGGCGGTGTACTTGTGACACACCATCGAGCCGCCAGGGTCTGCCTCATCACCTTCCAGCCGTACCTGCCAGAACATGGTGTTGCCGCTGAAGCTGGCCAAATTGCCACCTGCTGCCACGAACTGTTCGACTGCTCTCCTCTGTCCGGCCGACCAGTATTCGTCATGACCAACGCTCAGGACCAGGTCATACCCATCGAGGACAGTGGGATCCTCCTCAAGATCGGCGGAGATCACAAGATCGAGGTCGTATCCGTTGGATTCAGCCCACTCCACGAATCGTCGTTCGAATGTGAACCAACCGGATGAGCCGATGGCCGGCGGATATCCGTGGGCGAACCGGTAGTCCTGGAACACCTGCCCATCCACGTCCGGTTCTTCACCCCATCGGGCCGGCCGGGCCTTTCGGTCATCTCGTTCAACCTCGGGGCGGCTCAACATTCCTCTTCCGAAGGGCCGTCGGAACGAAACCTGAGTGCCTCCGGTGTAGAGGCTTTTCCCTCCCCAGTTGTTGTAGGCGTTCCAGGTGTTGGTGGCGATGACCATCACGGCTCGTGTGGTTCGGGATTCCGCACCGGACTCAGTCCGCACCACAAAGCCGGCGTGAGCGACCGAGCGGTCGGCCGCGACGCCGTGGGCGGCGAGGGTGACAAGGTAAAAACCGGATCGCCAGTTCGAGTCGATGGCAACAGTGACCGAGGCTGGCCAACGGCATCCGTTCGCATCGGCATCCTCGGGCGGTGGGGTGTACAGACCGGCCAACCCTTCCTGACGCCACACTTCCTGCCGTTCGGATCCCCATCGCTCGATCACGACGTCGTAGTTGGCTGCGGTGGTCGATACATGCAGGACCGCCGACTCCCCCGGGGCGTAACTCAGGCGAGCCGCGTAACACTCGATCTCGTCGTAGAACGTGACGTCATCAGCCATGAATCCGACGCTAGTGCGGTCTGCGTAGTCGGCGCGTCAGTTCTGTCCGGTCCTCACACCGTGGGACCGCTCGAGTGCAACCACGTTGCTCGCCTCAGCGGGGCTCTCATCGTCGTCGAGGGC
This sequence comes from Acidimicrobiales bacterium, assembly GCA_048550155.1. GTDB lineage: Bacteria > Actinomycetota > Acidimicrobiia > Acidimicrobiales > SZUA-35 > JABDIY01. The sequence continues at coordinate 17,742 of JBLYYW010000143.1, forward strand.
ATCCATATCGAAGAACCCGTGAATCAGCACCGGTTCGAGCTCATCCGGCGGCAGCGGATGACTGGCGATGTAGCCCTGGAACTCATCGACTCCGAGCTCCCGGACGATTCGGAGGATCTCGTCGGTTTCGACCCCCTCGGCGACGGTAGCGAGCCCCAAGTTGCGACCCAGCTCGACGACGGACCGGACGATCGTCAGGTCAGCGTCGCTGTCCGCCAAGCCAGTCACAAACGATCGATCGATCTTGATCCGATCGATAGTGAGATTGCGCAGGCTTGCCAGCGATGAGTACCCGGTACCGAAATCGTCGATCGACGCGGACACTCCCAGGGCCCGTAGCTCGGCCAGCACCGCACGGGATCGACGCGGGTCCTCCATGATCGTGTTCTCGGTGATCTCGAGCTCGAGCCACCGAGGTTCGAGTCCGACCTCGGCCAGAAAGCTTCGGATTCGATTCGGGAATCGGAAATCGTGAAGGTTCCTTGCCGATGCGTTGACGGCGACACCGACCTCGATGCCGCTCCGATGCCAGGCGGCGCACTGCCGCAGCGCCATCTGGAGGACGTGGTCGGTGAGGTCACGCATGAGATCGGTCTGTTCGGCCATCGGCATGAAC
>JBLYYW010000144.1:0-15530 GCA_048550155.1 Acidimicrobiales bacterium
GCCACGCCGGTACTCGACTTCGCCAGCCAACATTTCCGATGCGATCGCAAGAATGTCTGCGCACGAATTGTTGAAGATGTATCTGCTCTCGGGCACTCGTTCGACGGCGGCCTCGAACAGCTGTTGCTCGACCTCGGCTTCGGTGACGCGACCGGTGGCGGCGTAGGCCACGCCGCGGGAGTAGTGAGTCATGGCTGTGGTCATCGCGAAGAGTTCCTGGTCGTCCGGCAACCGAGCATCGAGAATCTCCTGCCACTTTCCGAAACGAATCCACACATGAACCCGCATCGAGATGAAACCCTCCAACCAATCGGCCATCGGCGGCGACTCGACGGCCAGTAGCTCCGCAGGAATCGTTGCGATCATCTCATTGGCGGCAGCGATCGCCGGCTCGTACTGGCCGGCGAACATCGCACCGTACAACTTGAAGTGATAGTTGTGTGATCGATAGAGCGAATAGAAATTCATCGCTCCCTCGCGGTCGAGATAGACGCGATCGGCGTCGATCGCCGCTGTGTTCGAGTCGATCACATCTCGATAACGACCGCAGAGGACGTCGATGTGGGTCGGCATGTGTTCGAGGTGCCCAGCGTGGGGAACGAGCCCCCGCAGCAGGTCGCCCATCGGAAGAGCGACCTCGGGGTGCGGCGACATTTCCATCAGGTGTAGATAGAGGTGCAATAGACCGGGGTGGGCCTGGCCTGCATCGGTGGCGAGCCCTCGCTCGAGGACGTTGCGCGCCTCAACAGTGTCAGCACCTTCGGCTGGTTGGCCTGTCGCCAGGTCCCAAAGATCCCAGGGCGTACGGTTCATCAGTGCTTCGGCATACAGCGATGCCACATCGAGGTCGTCTCGGTTCGCCTCGTACACCTCCCGCATTGCTGTCGCGTACTCGTCGGTCCATACCGAACGGTCGCCATCGGGGCTCGGGGAGGGATAGCGGGCCGGCAACGCTGCGATCAACGCGGCCTCGGCATCGGTAACACTGCCGCGGGTGGCAGCATCCAGTGCCGCCTGGGTCGCTGAGTAGCAGAGCGATACCGAGCTCGTCAGATCTGTATCGTCGAACGCCTCCCAAGGTTTGTTGTAGTTCGGGCCGCTTGCATAGGCGATCCCCCAGTGGGCCATCGCGCAGTCCGGGTCCGTTTCCAGGGCCCGCTCAAAACAGCGCACGGCCTCCTCATGATTGAAGCCGTAGGTCCAGATCAGACCACGGTCGAACCACAGCTGCGTCTGGGCTGAAGCGGTCGAAATGTTTCGGTGGTGATCGCCGAGCTCGTAATAGTCAGAATCGGTCTTCATCATGTAGTGCCCCTCGTCCTCTGCCCGAGACTAAGCCGAGAGCTCAAACATGGCGAGTAGTTCTGATGGGCGCGCTACTTCACGTCTCCGGAGATCCCAGGTCCAGGGGCATACCGGCCGCTTTCGGTCTTAGCCTGCCAGCGCGAACCCGCATGCGTCGCAGAAGCGGGCTGAATCCGCATGGACCGCCGAGCCGCAGTTACGGCACGATTCCTCACGAGGGCGGCGGGCGCTGGCGACCTCGGCCGAGACGATGCCGGTCGGCACGGCGATCACGCTGTAACCCACGATCATCAGCATTGCCGCAAGGACTTGACCCAGGGGTGTCGACGGTGTGATATCTCCGAACCCGACCGTGCTCATCGTGACGATCGACCAGTAGACCCCACTGAACATCGAGTCGTAGCCGTTCTCCGGGCCCTCGATCAGGTACATCGTGGATCCAGCGATCACGTTGATGAGCACGACCACGATCAAGAACACCACGATCTTGCGTGAGCTCGCTCGGATTGCCCGCACCAGGAAGTCCGCTTCGCTGATGAACTGGGCCATCTTCAACACCCGGAACACCCGCAACAGGCGAAGCGACCGGATCACGAGCAGGGACTGCGCCCCCGGCAGGATGACGCTGAGATAGACGGGAAGGATCGACAGGAGATCGACGATGCCGAAGAAGCTGCGGGCATAGCGCGCCTTGTTGTCCACGGTCACGAGTCGGGCTATGTATTCGATCGTGAAGAGGATCGTGATGATCCATTCGAGAACGACGAGCTGTGTGCTGTAGCGAGCTTCGATCTCTTGAACCGTCTCGAGCATGACGAGCAGCACACTGAGGACAATCAGCGCCAGCAATCCGATGTCGAATGCCTTTGACTCCGGCGTGTCGTGGTCGAAGATGATGTGGCGGACGCGCTCCCGCCAGTCCGTTCTGATCGGTTGCACGTCGCCAGCCTAATTCCGAACCCGGCTGCACCCGGGCCCGGGGTTCACAAGCCGCAATCGGAGGAGCACTGCTGGCATAGGCTCAGTTCGGTGCTGGTGACCGGATCGATCATGACCTCCGACTCTGGCCCAGCCCGTCAGATGCGGCCAGAATTCGCGAAGGCGAGCCCGGAGGTGTGTCATGCCCCAGACGCAGAACCGACCTGAGGAGATCGAGTACACGATCGAAGCGGCCATCGAGCAGCACATCGTGAGCGGCGCCAAGCGGCTCGGCTATCTGTTGGCGGCGGCCCTGAATGGTGTGATGTTGTGGATCGCATCCCAGCTCCTCGACTGGGGATGGCCGGGGTTCCTGACGCCCGAGTTCGACGACGTGCTCCCGGTCATCACCGTTTCGTTCGTCATGAGCATCATCGCCAATCTCATGTACGCATGGAACGACTCCTGGCCGATCAAGCCGATCGGTGAGCTGGTCACGTCAGTCGTCGGCTTTGTGGCCGCGCAGCGGATCTGGGAGGTCTTCCCGTTCGAGTTCAGCGGAAACGACTGGTCTTGGCTTGTTCGTTTGGTTCTTGCGGCGGCCATGGCCGGCACGGCGATTGGAGCGTTCGCCCAACTGGTGAGCTTGGCGAAGGGGCCAAAACAGGGCTCTAGTTAACGAGGTCAGCGATTCGTGAGTTCGAATCGGACAGAATGGCCCGCATTGAGGTCGACAACAACACAACACTTGGAAACTGCTCCTCGACACCGTCTGGTCGATTTGGTGATCCTGGCCTAGGTTCACCATCGTGAGCGACGTCGAGAAGTTGTTGGTGACCAGCGATGGCCTGGGACTCGCGACCGCGGTCGCTCGCAAAGAGGTTTCGGCCGACGAGCTTCTCAATGCGTCGATCGAACGGATCGAACGTTTGAACCCTGCGGTCAACGCTGTGGTTCGGCCGATGTTCGACCAAGTGCAAAATGTCTCGGCGCTGTCCAGTGACACCGGTGGATCGTTTGCCGGTGTCCCGTTCCTGGTGAAGGACATGCTGTTCGACTGCGCCGGGGTGCCCACCAGCCGCGGCAACCGCGTCTTCAACCGGGTGCCGGTGACCGCAGACAACGAGTTCGTCTCCCGGTTCAGAGCGACCGGTGTATCGATCCTGGGCAAAACCAACACCTGCGAATTCGGTCTTCAGGCGATCACCGAGCCAGAACTGTTCGGCCCGACCAGGAACCCGTGGAACCTCGACCGTACGCCCGGTGGTTCCAGCGGTGGGTCGGCTGCGGCTGTGGCCGCCGGCATGGTCCCGCTTGCCGCCGCCGGAGATGGCGGAGGCTCCATTCGGATCCCGGCCGCCTACTGTGGCCTGTTCGGTCTGAAGCCGAGCCGGGGTCGAGTGCCGTCAGGACCGAACATCGGAGACCCGTGGTATGGGGCCGCCCAGTCGCTGGTCGTGTCTCGCTCTGTGCGTGACACCGCTGCCATGCTCGACGCCGTTCACGGCATCGACCGAGGTGCGTCCTACGCTGCTCCGCCGCCGACTTCGCCGTACCTCCAGTCCATCGACGCCGACCCTGAACCGATGCGAATCGCCTTCACCACCCAGTCGCCGATCGGCACCGATGTCCACCGCGAGAACCGGGCAGCCGTGGAGCAGACGGTCGCATTGCTCGAGGACCTCGGCCACCGGATAGAGGAGCGGCCCGCCCCCGTCGACGGGCACGCAGTGGCCAAGGCGTACATCACCATGTACTTCGCAGACGTAGCGGCCACCATCCAGGAAATCGAGGCGGTCACCGGTCGCACCGCAACCACCGACGATGTCGAACTGTCCACGCTTGCCCTGGGCGCCATCGGAAGGACGATCCCGGCTCGAGACTTCGCCGTTGCGCTGCGCCGTTGGGGTCGAACCGCACGCGAAATGGGTCGGTTCTTCGAGGATTTCGACCTCTTCCTGACACCGACCACAGCCGCCCCGCCCGCCCGGATCGGCGAGCTGGCGCCATCGGACTGGGAACGACGTCAGATGCGGGCGGCGCTGCGGCTTCGAGCCTGGCGAGCGGTGCTCAAGACCGGTCTGATCGATGAGATGGTGGAGCGGAACCTGTCCCGAACCCCGTTCACTCAGGTGGCCAATATCTGTGGACTGCCGGCGATGTCGGTGCCGCTGTCAACCCACGGCGACGGGATGCCCTGCGGCGTTCAGTTCATCGGGCCATACGGCCGGGAGGACCGACTTCTGGCCTTGGCGGCCCAGCTGGAACGAGCCGCTCCGTGGCATCACCGGCGCGCCGATCTCTGAGACGCAGAAACCGTCGGTAGGCAATCGGGACTCACAGAAACCGTGGCTGAGCAACGGTTTATGTGTATCTCGTCGCTGCGACCGGTTCCATCCGGCCGATCTCGTCGGCGATCAGCTCGCGCACGTGTGAGGTGAGTTCGTCGACCGACATGAGTTCGCACTGGTCGTAGGGGATCGGATCGACAACACGGATGCGGATCGGATGCCGACCTTGAAGAACAAACCCTCGCTTTGGTAGCGCATCGGCCGTGCCGGAGATCACGATCGGGAGGATCGGTGTCCGGGTTTTCAAGGCGAGCTCGAATGCGCCGGGCTTGAACGGCCGCATCTCGCCGTCCGACGAACGCGTGCCTTCAGGGAACATCATGATCGAACTACCCTCGCCGATCGTCTTCTCGCATGACGCCATCATCTGGACGACGCTCTCGCGGTCGCCACGCCGGAGCTTGATGTAGCGATTCATCGACATGTTCCATCCAATGAATGGCACACGAAAGTTCTCGATCTTGGAGACCCATTTGAAGTGACGGAAAAGTCGGAAGAGCACAAGGATGTCGAGCGTTGAAAGATGGTTGGCGACCATCACATAGGCGGTGTCGGGCCGAATTTTCTCGAGCCCTTCGACCTTCACGGGCCAGGCGGGGTTGAACCACGTGTAGAGGGACGCCCAGAAACAGGTGAACCGATGGAGAACAACCAGCCGCCGATCGAATGCCACGGTCAGCACCCAGATCATGACCGCCACCGGGAACAGAAGGATCGACGAGACCGTGACGAAGCTCCAAAACAGGGCTGAAAGTGCTCGTTTGGTCATTGGATCCCGATTCTGCTGCGGCAGAGGCTAGCCGGAAGGGAGGATCCCGGCGCAACGTCTGGGCTGGGCTTGACGTGAAGGGGTCAGTGCCGGCACTACGTTCGATATCCATTCGGGGTACCCGTAGGAATTGCCGAGGCCGAGTTGTAGCCGACACGGCAGCGCCTGCCTCATGTTCAGCGATCGCCATGCTGTGCGCAGCGAATCGCGGTGTGTGTCGGGATGACCGAACGAAGCGAACGCCAATGTCCAGGCCTCTCGTCCATTCGTCGAGAGTGCGGCGATTTCCGCGTCGCATCCTGATCCTGTCATGGTCCGGTTCGACTCCGACAGCAGTCTTTGCCGTCCATCGGTCCCGAACCGTCGCTTGACGATCGTCTTGTCGATGTCAACCCAGTTCGTGTCGTCGGCCAGCGATAACAGGCGATCCGCTGGGCTCCACCGTCGCCACGTCTCGACATTTCCGTGTACGTCGTCGATCAAGGTTGGTTCTGCCACACCGGTTCGTAGTTTCAATTCGAGTGTCCGGCGAAACCGTTGTTTCACACCAACGTCGTGTCGCCCGTCGGAAACGTAGGTGTCGCACCGATGCTCGAACAGACCCACGCCCTCGGGCATGAACCACGACCGCACCTCGGGTGGGAGGGGACCATCGAAGAACCACCGGAGCTCGGTGGTCAGGTCAACCGAAACTCCGGGCAGGCCTCGAGTTGCCCGAGGCGATTTGATTGGCATTACTGTCCTCGCGAGGCAGTCCGCGCTGCGGCCTTTCAGTGCGTTAACCATTTGCTGCATGTGATTTGCTGGCCCCTCTCGCAGACCCACCGACCGAACGACCCGGGGTCCACAGTCCAATTCAACTCGAGTCTCTGGCCGGTTGGCAGGGTCGAAGGTCAGTTACTGCAGATCCGGACAGTGTTCCAAGGGCCTGAGGCCAGCACGAAGTCACGAACCTTCTCCTATAGTCGCCGCCAATGCCCTCCTACCGAGCGGAACAATTCGAGGAGTTCACTGATCCAGCGGACGGCACACGCTGGCGAATCGACGTGGCCTTCACCGATTCGAACTGGCAGTGCTTGTGGGGCAACGGCTGCCAGGGCATTCTTGATGTGCCGGCACCCGACCTAGCGCAAGGATGCTGCAGTGAGGGCGCACACCTGGCCGGTGAGGACGAAGCGATGTTGATCGAGGCGCTTGGTCTCACTCTCAATCCAGCCCGATTCGAGAACCACACCGACGCGGCGACCAATGGCGTCCTGCGGGATGCACCGAACAACCTCGACGGTGGTCGAGCCACCCGGGTCGTCAACGAGGCATGCATCTTCCACAATCGTCCCGGCTTCAGCGGAGGCGAAGGATGCGCCTTGTATCTCGCGGCGCTCGATGAAGGCGAGTCGCCCCTGGACTGGCGTCCCACGATCTGCTGGACGGTGCCGCTCCAAGTCGACGAGGATCAGGATGGCACCAAGACGCTTCGACGATGGCGGCGGTCTGACTGGGGAGAGCGTGCGGACAAACTCGCATGGTGCTGCACCGAACACTCCCAACCCGAGGGTCTGCCTTCGGCGTACGTCGGCGAGGTACCCGTAGCGATCAGTTTGCGATCTGAGATACGCGGCATCGTCGGCCCCGACATCGCGCAGGCACTCCACGATCGGACAATCCCCGAGGCCCGCTGATCTGTCTGCGGCTGTCGACAGCTCGACGCCGGGTTTGACGTTCACTCGCGACCGGCGCATTCGCACTTCTGGCTGAAGTCCGAGCAACCAAACCGGCAGGCAGAGAAGTATGGCCTCAAGATCATCGAAGATGGTTGCCCGCCAGCGAGCGAGGGACTTGCTGCGGAAAACGAATGCGGCGAGGATGAGGCCATGAGCGCAGAAGTTCAACGATCGATCCTTCCTATCCCCGAGGTGAAGCATGTGGGTGTGACCACGTACGACGCGAAGGATCCAGATACCAAGTTCCCGCCGATCCGGGATGTCCGGCCACCTGAAGGCGCTCCCAATGTGCTCGTCATTCTGATCGACGATTGCGGGTTTGGTGCGACGAGCGCGTTCGGTGGTCCCGTGAGCGCCCCGACAGCAGAGCGGCTCGCGAATGGAGGCTTGAAACTCAATCGATTCCACACGACCGCATTGTGCTCACCCACACGTCAGGCGTTGCTCACTGGCCGCAACCATCATTCGGTGAACATGGGCGGCATCACCGAGATGGCGACCTCGGCTCCCGGGTACACGTCGGTGCTTCCCAAAGACAAAGCATCCTTGCCGATGACGCTCAAGCTCAACGGGTATTCAACGGCCCAGTTCGGGAAATGTCATGAGGTGCCCGTCTGGCAGACCAGTCCGCTCGGGCCGTTCGATTCGTGGCCGACAGGTGGCGGTGGGTTCGAGTATTTCTATGGATTCATCGGTGGCGAGGCGGATCAATACTTCCCGTCGCTCTACGAGGGCACAATTCCGATTGAGCCCAACAAGACGCCCGATGAGGGATATCACTTCACCGACGACATGACCACCAAGGCGATTGGTTGGGTGCGTCAGCAGAAGGCGCTGATGGCCGACAAGCCTTTCTTCATGTACTACGCACCTGGGGCGACGCACGCGCCTCACCACGTGCCCGATGAATGGATCGAGAAGTACAGGGGCAAGTTCGACGCCGGTTGGGATCAGCTCCGAGAAGAGACGTTCGAACGCCAGAAGACTCTCGGCGTGATTCCGGAGGACGCGGTTCTCACCGATCGGCCCGACGAGATTCCTGCGTACGACGATATGCCCGACGAGCTCAAGCCAATCCTCGCTCGCGAGATGGAGACCTACGCCGGCTTCCTCGAGCACACCGACCATCACATCGGTCGACTGGTCGACGCTCTGGAAGATCTGGACATCCTCGATGACACCTTGATCTATTACATCATCGGCGACAACGGTGCCTCCGCTGAGGGAACACTGAACGGTTGCTTCAATGAGATTGCAGTGCTCAACGGGATGGGCACGATCGAGACCCCAGAGTTCCTGATGAGCAAGATCGATGACTTCGGTAGCCCAGAAGCCTCCAACCACTACGCCGTCGGTTGGGCCCATGCGATGGATACCCCGTACCAATGGACCAAGCAGGTTGCGTCGCATTGGGGCGGTACGCGCAATGGAACGATCGTGCACTGGCCGAACGGGATCCACTCGAAGGGGGAGATTCGTTCACAGTTCTCCCATGTCATCGATGTCGCCCCGACCATTCTCGAAGCCGCGGGAATCCCGGCCCCGACGATCGTGAACAGCGTGCAACAGGCGCCACTTGAAGGCTCCAGCATGATGTACGCATTCGACGATTCTGATGCGGCGGAACGTCACACGACGCAGTACTTCGAGATGTTCTGTAACCGCGGTATCTATCACGAGGGGTGGACTGCCGTGACCCGGCACACCGTCCCGTGGGTCGGCCCGTTGGACCAGTCGTTCGACGACGACGTCTGGGAGTTGTACGACACCAACACCGATTGGACCCAGTCGAATGACCTCGCGAAGACGTATCCGGACAAGCTCGCTGAACTGCAACGGCTGTTCCTGATTGAGGCAACCAAGTACAACGTCGTACCCCTCGATGACCGGTCGTTCGAGCGTTTCAACTCCGACCTGGCCGGTCGGCCACAGCTGATCAAGGGAAAGACGCAGATGCTCTTCGGCGGCATGCACCGACTCCAGGAGCACGTCATCTTGAATATCCACAACAAGTCGTATTCGCTGACCGCTGAAATCGAGGTGCCCGAATCGGGCGCCTCCGGGGTCATCATCTCCCTCGGCGCAGGCATCGGGGGCTGGAGCCTCTACGCCCATGAAGGCAAGCTCAAGCATTGCTACAACTTCTTCGGCATCGAGAAATATTTCGCTCAGAGCGACTCGGCGATTCCGGCTGGCAAGCATCAGGTTCGGCTCGAGTTCAGCTACGACGGCGGTGGCCTCGCCAAGGGCGGCACGGTTTCGCTCTTCATCGACGGCCAGAAAGACGGTGAGGGCCGCGTCGACATGACGGTGCCGATGCTGTTCGGCACCGACACCTGCGACGTCGGTAGTGATGCCGCCTCGCCGGTTTCACCCGACTATGGGCCGAAGGACAACGCGTTCAACGGGACCGTGAATTGGGTGCAGATCGATATCGATGAGAACGCCGAGGATCTCGACCACCTGATCACACCAGAGGAGCGCTACAAGGTCGCGATCGCGCGGCAGTAACTGGCACCTGCAACGACGTGTTGACTCTGCAGGAGATCATTCTCAGCGACGAGTTAGAGCGGCTCTTCTGAAGTTGCTCGTGAGTGGCGATCAGACCATCCTCAGGCGCCCAGCCGATCGAAAAGGAAACAACGTCACCGCGACGGCTAGTGTGCCGATGTGCCTGTTCTGACTTCATTTGTCTTCGCGACAGTGGAACCGGTAGCTGCCAGCGGGGACGACATCGACTGGTTCATCGTTGTCACAGGGCTGTTTGGGGGCCTTGCGGTCTTCTTGTTCGGAATGGACCGGATGACCGAGGCGCTGAGGGTTGCGGCCGGGAGCAAGGTCCGCTTCGCATTGGCGCGGATGACCAAGAACCGCGTCCTCGGGGCCACTTCGGGCGCCGGCGTCACCGCTGTCATCCAGTCCTCCTCGATCACCACGGTCTTGGTCGTGGGCTTCATCTCGTCGGGTGTCATGAGCCTCAGCCAGGCCATTCCGGTGATTCTCGGGGCCAATGTCGGGACGACGATCACCGCCCAGGTGGTGGCCTTCTCGGTTTCCCGATACGCGCTGATGATCGTGGCCATCGGCTACGGAATTGCCTTCTTCGGCAAGTCCGAACGCCGAACCGTGCAGGGCAATCTGATCCTCGGTTTCGGTCTGCTGTTCTTCGGGATGTCGGTTATGGGTGCGGCGATGGACCCGCTCCGTTCCTACGAGCCGTTCATCGATCTGATGGCCGCCATGGACAATGCACTGCTGGCCGTGCTGGTCGGGGCGGCATTCACCGCCCTCGTGCAATCGTCCTCGGCCACCACCGGCATCGTGGTCGTGCTGGCAAGCGAGGGACTCATAACCACCGAGGCAGGTATCGCCCTCGTGCTCGGGGCCAACGTCGGCACGTCGGTCACTGCGCAACTAGCGGCGATCGGCAAGCCCCCCGAGGCGGTGCGAGCTGCTGTGGTCCACACGTTGTTCAACCTCATCGGTGCCCTGGCCTGGCTCCCGTTTGTGAGCGTATTGGCTGGCCTTGTCGAGTCCATCGGCGGTCCGCTGGCCCGCCAGATCGCCAACGCCCACACGATCTTCAATGTGGCGAACACCATCATTTTCCTGTTCTTCGTCAAGCAGCTCGAACAGGTTGTGGTTCGGCTGGTGCCCGATCGACCAGAGGAGGAGCCGCTACGCCTCAAATATCTCGACGATTCCTTGCTCCGCACGCCCACCGTGGCCCTCGAGCGGGCCAGGCTGGAACTGCTCCGAATGACCAACAGGGTCCAGGTCATGCTCGACGACGTGCTACCTGCGCTTTTCGACGGCCCGGCGGAGGCGCTGAACGCGGTGGAGGCGCTCGACGACGAGATCGATGCCTTGCACGGTCAGATCATCGTGTATCTCGGGCGGGTTGGGCAGCGTTCCCTGAGCGCGACTTCCACCGACGAAATGATGGACCTGATGGAAGCGACCAACAACCTCGAGGCCATCGGCGACCTGATCGAGACCAACCTGGTTTCTCTTGGCCGGGATCGCCTCGCGAACGATTTGCAGGTGGACCCCGAGACGCGTCGGTTGATCGAAGACTTCCACCATGACGTCAGCTTGGCTCTCGACCTGGGTGTCGTGGCACTGGTCGAGGCGGTTGAAGAAGAGGCGAGGGCCGTTTCGGCGATGAAGGAGAAGATCAACGCCAAGGCGCACGTGATTGCCGAGCATCACGCAGCCCGTCTTGCAGCGGGCACCCATCAGATCGAGGCATACCGCTTTGAAACCGACGTGGTGGCGAACCTCCGCCGTATCTACTACTTCGCCAAGCGCACCGCCCGGGTGGCAATTCCGACCACCGAACAGGCAGCGAGCTGAGTCGTCTGCGCTGCGGCGGCATTCGAGAGCGCCGTGCCAAGGTGTCAGCCCAGCGGTAGCTCCCAATTTGCGGTCCGCAGGGCCGCGCCGATTGCGGACCGGCCGACCAGGTGTTATGTCTTGTTTCGTCGCTGTTATGCGATTGTTACGATCCCGCCGGTTGGGTCGAACGGTCATGCGAAATCGTGGGTCGTGACTTCACGAGGGAAGAGTGGGACCGGTTTGTCCCTGGCGAGGAACCCCTGCAATCCGCTTGTGTCTGAACATGGAAACGTCAGCAAAGAACATCGGTCGAGGACGATGAGGCGGTGCAGTACGATCACAGGCAACAAAGGGGGGCAAGAATGTCCGACTACGAGTTGATCGGCAGTGAGGCCTCGGTTGCCGAAGCTGTTGAGAAGTTCTACTTGAAGCTCACCTCGGATCCTGACACTGCGGAGTTTTTCGAGAATACTGATGTCGCGGAGCTCCAGACTCGCCAGCGCATGTTCCTGACAGCAGCGCTCGGAGGTCCGGATGCCTACGAGGGCCGCGACATGCGGGCGGCTCATGCCCACCTGCATTTGACAGAGGAACACTTCGACTTGTTCCTCGAGCACCTGGTCGAAACCCTCACCGAGCTCGGATTCGAACCTTCACGGATCACAGAGGTCCGCCGGGCACTGGAGCCGCTCCGACTCGAGATCGTGAGTGCGCCGCCCATTGGTTCAGAGGATTGGGAGTAAACGGACTCCTTCGCCCGCTCATGGTGTTGAGGGTGATCGGCAAGCTGACCGGCAGATTTGAACGTTTCGACGGCGCACCCAAACCGGTTCACGGCTGAAGCGACAAGAAAACACCAGTACCGAGTCGGCGTTGCTGTCAGGACCATCGCCTCTGGCAGTGACAGCCCGACCGTTTCTACCGTCGGCACTGGGCGAGTTCTGAGCCAAGACGGATCGGCATCACCATCATGAGCGTTCAATTGACATCGAATCAGGTGTGGGACGAAATCGACAAGAACAGCTTCGCCGTGCTCGGCATGGTCACCAAGCGGGGTGAAGCACGGACCGTGGGGATCGTTTATGTCGTGGACGATCACAAGCTGTACATCGGCGCAGAGCCGACACAGTGGAAGACGAAACACATCGCCAACAACCCCCACGTCTCGTTGACAATCCCCATCGCCAAGCGTGTTCGGTTTCTGCCGTGGATCAAGATCCCGGCGGCAACGATCACCTTCTCGGGGACCGCAGCAATCTTGAACAAAGCCGAGATCGGCTCGACCCTGCTCGACAAGCTCTACCGTCACGAGGAAGGCCGGGGTGGTTGGTGCGCAATCGAGGTGACCCCAGAGAAGGATTTCATCACCTACGGCGTTGGCGTCTCCCTGCTGACCATGCGATTCCCTGAGAAGTCTCGCGCTCGAGCACCTGTGACGCTCCAGCCATCAGCTCAATCGGTGGGCTGAGGCCTCGGAGGAAGCCGCACCTGGCTGAGGGTGTGCTGACAGGGTCCTTGAGGCAGGATGGGCCGATGACAACTGGTGATCGACAGCCGCCCGCCGCCGGCAACGTGCCCGACCGGCCGCTTGCTGGTATGGGTCACCTCGGGACTCCAGAGGTCGAGTTGACCACAGCGCTCGCGGAGCGGCGCGAAGCGGTGGCCGAACTGGGCGGGGCCCTCCGCGAACTCATCTCAAGCGCAATCGGCACTGAGGCAACAGTCGACGTGTTGCGCACGGCCACTGCGGACGCTCAAACGTTGGCGGCGGTCCTTGGCGAGCAACAACGACGGCCCGAGGAGCCGTCTTCGGTTGATGACCTTCGCCGCGGTCAACGGCTCTTCAACCCGGTCGTGGGAGTTGCCAATCCGGTGGCGCCGCCGATGAGGGTCGAAATCAACGACGGCGCGGCGGTCGGCTGGTGCACGCTCGATTGGCGCTACGAGGGGCCGTTCACGTTTGCCCATGGGGGAGTGAGCGCGCTCCTGCTCGATCAGATCATGGGATACGCCGTCGCTGCGGCTGGGCACCCGGGAGTCACCGGAAGGTTGGAGGTGCGCTACCGCACGGCGGTTCCCCTTGGCCAGCCGTTGCGGCTCGAGGCCAAGTTCATCGACGTGCTCGGTGTCAGAGCCGCGGTTCGGGGGTCGATCAGTCTGGCGGGAGAGCCCGACAGCGCTCTTGTGGAGGCCGAGGGGCGATTCCTGGCCCTGCGCCCAGAGCAGGCCGAGCGTCTCTTCGGCAGTGTCTACGGAAGCTCCGACTGATCGGACAAAGGTTGGTGCGGTGTCTGTTCGTGTGACGGCGGTAGCCTCGCGAACCACCCTCGATCGGTCGGCGGTAACCCGAAGAAAGCCAAGGAGCACGCAGAACGATGATCAAGTCCCACACCAAAGGCACTTCTCCTATGCCAACCCCTGCCTCGAAGGTTCGCGCTGGTCGGTTGATTCGAAGCTTGGCCCTGGCCCTGGTCACCGTTGGTGGCCTGGCGGCGTGTTCCAGTGACGATCAGTCGGCTCAGGACCAATACTGCGACGCCGGTGAGTCGCTGAGGTCGAACGTCGACGCATTACTCAGCCTCGATGTCGTCTCCGAGGGCACCGATGGCATCACGTCAGCTGTGAACGCCGTTGAGGACAGCTTCGATGATCTGAGCGATTCGGCGTCTGATGCGGCCAGCGACGCCACCGATGCTTTGGATGATGCCCTAAACGACCTCGAGAGTGCTCTTTCAGCCGTCGGTGACGACCTCACCTCCGAGAACGCTACCTCTGTGGTCGACGCAATCGGGGCAGTACAGACCGCCGCCGGAGACGTGTACGCAACCCTCACCGATTGCTGAGGAGGCCCACAGGCGGGGTCGCGAGTGTTACTGACCGGGGTCAGAAACCATGCGCGATCAGACTGATGCCGTGTAGTGGTCACCCTCGTGGTGGGCGAGCCAGCGGCGAAGGTGTCGGTAGACGGTTGGGTGGTTCAACAGGTCAAAGTGGTTGACTCCTCCGACGTGAGCGCCGTGCTCGAGCTCGAAGGGTATGTTTCGGTGTTCGTCTGAACCAGATGCACTGGGATATCGAACGAGAAGGTCGCCAACAAGATGTCCGATCGGATGGTGGCGATCGCGCGTGACGGTGGCTCCCACAAAACAGTACGTCGCGTTGGTCAGGAACGGCACCTCAGTGCGGCGGTGCGCAAGGTACTCATCGGGATCGTCTCCGTGATACTCATCGGTTGTGAACACACCGTCGCCCAGGTCCTTCACCCCGGCGGCCCGCTCGTGCAGGAACGAGGCCAACGGTTGGGTCTCTGGAATGCGAGCGAGGAGAGGAACCAAACGGTTCACTCCTCGCTCCAGCGGAGCTCCCAGGTGTGGGGTTCCAACACAGATCACATGCCGCACGAACCGCACCCAGCGGCGATTTTCGAGATCAGCACTGTGGGATGCGCTGCGGATGACGAGGCCTCCCAGTGAGTGTCCGATCAGCACGACGTCCTGAACAGGCACTGGCCAGGCATCAACGACCTTGTCGAGCAGCGCGGCCAGCGACCGCCCATTGTCTGCGATGGGTAGTCCGCTGTTGTAGCGAAGATAGACCGGCGTGAAACCGAGATCTGCCTCGAGAAGGGAGCCGTAGCTGACCGAGGGCTCCCCGTGGTGCCGGATCGCGCCGTCCCACCATGACCGATCGGTTTCGCACAGGCCGTGCACGAACACTGCCACCTTGTTGGAGGGCTGCGGATAGGCCGCTGCGAGACCTTCATCGGTGAGAGTCGCATCGCCACCCTCGATGTGATTGCGCACGGTCATGGGAAACCCAAGCTCTGGATAGCGAGAAGCGACGTGGTCTCCTTTCAGGCCGTTGAGTGCACCGAGCACGCGGGCGCTACGACTTCTCGGGGTCCACGGTTGCTCGGACGTGCCACCTTCGGCGCGTTGCGCTCGTTGGATCGCGGCGGCGGCGCCGACCCGCGGAACAACGGCGTGTGCACCGGCGACGATGCCGTACACAGATCGAGTCAAGGCGTCGTGCGCTACCTGCACCGGGGTTGCTGCTGGGCCGATGACCTTGAACGCTCTGCCCGAGATCGACAAGTGGGTGTGGCCGATAGATCGGACAACACCCCGC
>JBLYYW010000145.1:0-3927 GCA_048550155.1 Acidimicrobiales bacterium
CCGTGGGGGTACCACAATGCCCGCGCCGCCGACGACCTCTGGCAGGGAACCGGCGTCTGCCACGATCACGGGTGTGCCCAAACTCATCGCCTCCAGCGCCGGCAGTCCGAAGCCTTCGTACTCCGATGGGATTACCACTGCGGTGGCCGACGCAACCAGCTCCAGCAACTCGGGGCGGGAGATCCGACCCGTCATCTTCACCGAGCCACCGAGAGAAGCGGCCTCGATGAGAGATCTGACGGGACCGGTCAATGGCCCCTCACCACCGGTGAGAATCAGGCGGGCCTCGGGATGATCTGCGACGAGGATCGAGAATGCTTCGATGAGGTCGGCGTGACGTTTGTGAGGGTAAGCGATCGCTGGGTACACGAAGACCGGGGCAACCGGGGCAACCGGGTCAGATGCGGTTCGCGAGCTCAACCCATCCTCACTCGGCTCGAGTCCGAAGGGTACGACGTGTAGTCGGTCCTCGCTGACGCCCATCGCCGTGATCCTGCCGGCGGTGAAGCTGCTCGGGGTCACGATGACCGCTGCTCGTTCCAGCGACCGTGGAATCATCCGGCCGAGCCAGGCTCGCTTGATGAAGCCGAAGTTCTCCGGCATGTCAAGCGGTTGAAGATCGAGGATGGTGAGCACCGGCACCGAGGGCGCTTGGCTCGGAATCACTCCGCCAGCATGGTGAACCACCGAGACACTGGTGCTCTGCCGTGCGAGCCACGTGTGCTCGGCCACGACACGCCCCACCTTCCCACCGGGCAGCCCAGGCGCCGTCAACACCTCGAAGCGCTGCCCCAAATCGGGGTGATGCTCGAGCAGGGACTTCTGCACATACAGCCGAAGCTCCAGGTCGAGCGGATCGATTTCGTGAACAGCCCGGAGAAGGCTGAGCGTGTATTCCTCGCTGCCGCCCACTACTCCAGGCTGGAGCCAGAGAAGGTTCACACCGATGGTCTTCATTCGGCGACGATTCCTATGCGAGGGCATCGGCGAAGGCCGCCCCGTAACGTGCCGCCGTCGCATCCCAGCTCATCTCGTGGGCCCGGTCGAGTCCAAGAGCGGTGAGGCGGGCCGCCAACACGTCGTCGCCCAGGATCTGGGCAACCGCGCCGGCAATATCGTCTGTGTTCGAAGGGTCGACCAGAAGTGCGGCGTCGCCGGCGACTTCCTCGGTGGCGGTTCCCTTGGAGGTGACCACCGGTGTCCCTTGGGCCATCGCTTCCAGAACCGGTAACCCGAAACCTTCGGCGTGAGATGGGAACGCGAACACTGATGCCGCTGCATACAGACCGTGGAGATCGCGGTCGGAGACCTGACCCAATCGATGGCAGCGTTCACCAAGTGGACCGAGGAGGGTGTTTTCGACGCTGAGATTCCAGCCGTCGGGTCCTACCACCGCCACCGGGATGTCGAGTTTCGCCATCGCCTCGGCCAGACCGCCGAGGTTCTTGCGGGGCTCAATGGTGCCCACCCACAGCACGAAGGTTTCGGGCAGCTGATAGTGGGCCCGAATCTCCGCGACCTCCGACGCACCGACCCGATCGGTTGATACACCCCAGGGGATCACCCGTATGCGGTCTGCTGCAACCCCTGCCTCCCGGCACCGATCGGCCACGGTTTGAGATGGACATGCGATCAGGTCGGAGCGATCGACGGCGGCTGCGAACGCACGGGGAAAGAAGCTCCGGCCCCGCCTGGTGTGCCATTCGGGATGGTCCAGAAACTCGAGGTCGTGAACCGTGGTGACCATCGCAGCATCGCCTTTGGGGGGCGGAACCATTGCCGATGCCCAGATCAGATCGCAACCGTCCACCATTGGCTGAATCCGCGGTCGATTGAGTCTGAGCCAGGATTCGTACAGCAGCGGGCGGCTGAGCCTGCTGTGGACGACCGGGATTGTGAGCTCACTCTCCTCCATCCCGTCCGGATGGGCAGCAGCGATCCCGACCAGATCGGCCTCACCGGCCCGCTGAAGCGCCCGGACGGTCTTGTGGGTGGCTCTCGCGGTACCGCCGGGAACCGGATGCCAGAATTGCTCTACGGTGACGGCGACCCTCATTGGGTCTGATGCTAGTTCGACCCTCCCGGGTCGGCCCGAATCTCGACAACCGAGCCCTACTTCATGCCCAGCTTCTTGGCGAAGTACTGGGTGGTCAGCTCCAGGCCGGTCCGCAGGGGCACCTTGGGTGACCAGCCCAGTTCGCGCTGGGCAACCGTGAGGTCGGGTTGGCGCTGGGTGGGGTCGTCTTCGGGCAGTGGCTCATGCACGATGCCCGCAGAACTGTTGGTGATCTCGACAACATGCTCGGCCAGTTCGAGCATCGTGAACTCGACGTCGTTTCCTATGTTCACGGGCATGGTGTAGCTGCTGTCCAATAGCGCCAGCTGCCCTTCGATCTGATCGGTGACGTAGCAGAAGCTTCGAGTTTGGGTGCCGTCACCATAAATGGTGAGCGGTTCGTTGCGCAGCGCTTGGGTGATGAAGTTCGAGACGACCCGACCATCGTCGGGCCGCATGAGAGGTCCATAGGTGTTGAACGTCCGCACGATTCGAACGTCGATGTCGTGCTTGGCGCGATAGGCGAGGGTGAGCGCCTCGGCAAACCGTTTCGCCTCGTCATAGACGCTGCGAGGTCCATTGGGATTCACGTTGCCCCAATAGGACTCCGGCTGGGGATGAACCAACGGGTCGCCGTACACCTCGCTGGTCGAATTGAGATGGAATGTTGCGCCCTTTGCGCGAGCGAGACCGAGGCAGTTGTGGGTACCGAGGCTGCCCACCTTCATGATCTGGATGGGGAGCTTCTCGAAGTCGATCGGCGATGCCGGCGACGCGAGATGCATGATCGCATCGACCGCACCGGGGATCCAGATGTGGTTGGTTACGTCTTGATTGGAGAAGGAGAAGCCAGGGTGGCCGAACAACTCTTCGAGGTTTTCCTCGGATCCGGTGACAAGGTTGTCGAGACAGACGACCTCGTCGCCCCGATCGAGCAGACTGCGGCACAGATTGGAGCCGAGAAACCCCGCTCCTCCGGTCACGACGACCCTGGCCACGCTTTACCGCCCTATGCCGATGACGTCGAAGTTGCGACGCTTCAGGATCGATCGATCGAGCAGATTCCGAGCATCGATGACGGTTCGGCCCCGCATCTGATCGGCGAGTTGGTCGAAGTCGACGAACTTGAATTCGGGCCACTCGGTGAGAACGACCAGCACATCGGCATCTTTGGCGGCCACCAACGGATCTGACTCGACGGTCACCAACGGAAGCTGAGGGATTTCCGCCGACACCGCTGGATCGAACGCAGCCACTTGGGCTCCGGATCCGCTGATGCGTTGAAGCACTTCGATTGCCGGCGACTCTCGAAGATCGTCGGTCCCCGCCTTGAATGTGAGACCCCACGCGGCGACCTTCTTCGACGAAGGGTCCGGTCCCAGAGCGTCGATGACCTTCTTGGCCGTTCGCTCGAACTGGGACTGATTCACATTGAGGACTTCCTTCAACAAGGTGAAATCGTAGCCATAGTCATGGGCAATACGAGCCAGCGCAGCGACATCCTTCGGAAAGCAGCTACCGCCCCAGCCCGGCCCAGGCTTCAAGAATTCCTTGCCGATTCGTTTGTCATAACCCATCCCGAGGGTGACGTCGTTGACGTCGGCCCCTACGTGTTCGCACAACGTTGCGATCGCATTGACGAAACTCAGCTTCGTGGCCAGGAATGCATTGCTGGCGTATTTGATCGTCTCGGCCGACACCGGGTCGGTGACCATGATGGGAGCTCGGACCTTGCTGTACAATGCGGCCACGCGAATCGCAGCTTCCTGGTCGCTGGCGCCGATGACGACCCGGTCAGGATTCAAGAAGTCCTGCACCGCGGTTCCCTCACGGAGAAATTCGGGATTGGAAACGACCTGCACATCGGCGCG
>JBLYYW010000146.1:0-4711 GCA_048550155.1 Acidimicrobiales bacterium
AGGTCTTGTGGGCCTCTCACATGATCCATCACTCGTCGGAACAGTTCACGTTCACGACAGCAGTTCGAATGCCGTGGATGGAAGCCCTGTACAAGCCATTCCTGGCGTTGTGGGCTCCGCTGGTCGGGTTCCATCCGGTTGCTTTCGCTGCCATGGGAGCGTTGGTACTGGTGGCTGGTCAGTTCCAACACACCGAGCTGCTGGCCCGTCGGACACCGCTCGATCTGTTGTTCGTCACGCCGTCAGCCCACCGAGTTCATCATGGATCCAACGACATCTACCTCGACAAGAACTTCGGTTCGATGCTGATCATCTGGGACCGCATGTTCGGTACCTACCAGCCCGAAACCGAAACAGTTCGATACGGACTGGTGGGGGAGAAGCGCGTGCGGACACCCGCCGATGCTCTACGGGGCGGCTACCCGGATCTCCTTGCATCGGCTTCTGAGCAATCGACGGCAGGCGGGCGCATGCGAGCTCTCCTCGCAGCACCGTGACGTCAGTTGAAGCGAGGTGATCGCATCATTGCTTCGCTCTCTTCGCGATGGAGTTGTTCGTCATAACCGATCTGGCGTAGGACATCCGCGAGGGATCGATACGAGCCGAAGTCGCTCTCGAGATCGCTGGTGAAAGGCCGGTCCTCCCACTCGGGATGCTCTTCCACGAAGAGCGCGTACTCGTGTGCGGCGTGATCCTCGAAATCGGCGTTGAGCCGGTAGCTCCACTTCGGGCGAATCGCATAGAGGATCCAGGACACCTGGTAGTACCCGAGCGCCAGAATCTGGGGAATGAGTCGACCCCGAATGAGTGATCGACGACGACCAGCAGTCAGTTCCTCCAGAATGAGCAGATGCCACTGCTCGTTGTCTTGTTCGATTCGGGCTGCCCGCGCACGATCGTAGACTCGCCGAGCGAAGTCGGTATTTCGAGATGTGTGCGTAAGCGCAACGTAGGCAACACTCTCCCACGCTTGGTAGGGGACTCGAGCCACTACCTCGAGCACTCTGAACTTCTGCAGGGTGCGCGCCTGCCCGTAGACCAGATCCATGATCGCAAACAGCAAGCGTGCAGCCGCCGAGTACGAGCGGCGTGGCGAGGACAGCTCCTTTGCCTGAAGTGCGACCAGGTCTTCGTGCTCTCGGGGATCTAGCGGGCCAATGGGTGGTCGGTCGGCGAGCTTGCGTGTCACTGGACCGACGACGTCGGGAGACGAGCGTTTCATCGGGCAACCTCTCTTTCAGTTCCGGTGTATCCGAGATGTCGAGACCGAGGCCACTCGCGCGCCAGCAACACCGGTCACACCACCCACCGCTGTGACGCAACCTCAGCACCCAGCCCTGTGGTGCACCAGCTGATCTGTAGGCTCCGATCGTGAACAGCGGTTTCGTACGAGCCAATCGTGCTCCATCGGAATATGTGTGGATGTGTCTAACCACCAAGCTGGTGCAGTTCAGCGGACGATCACGGAGGCTGGAGTACGGCTCGATCGTTCTGTTCGGAACCATCTACGCCGGCCTCGCACTCATCGTCGAGATCGGCCTGCTGTCGATCTCGAACACCGCCGGCCTTATCGGCCTCGTGGTGGTGGGGCCAATCGTCATCTGGATGCTGCTAGCCGGCACAGCCGCCACGGTCCGACGATTGCACGACCTCGGTCACTCGGGCTGGTGGATCCTCCTCGCCGGCGTCCCCGTTGCCGCAGTTGTCATGACCTTCTATTTGATCTTCAAAGACGGATCCCCAAACCTCAATCGGTTCGGACCATCACCGAAGCACTTCGCATGAACTTCGATCGACCCAGAATCTAGACCGAAGCTTCCCACCCGTCGTAGTCGCCGTTGCAACGTGAAGCCAGCGCCTCGAAGAAGTCGGTGTCAGTCCGTACGTTCTCAGGAGAAAGCGTGTAGTCGTGCGCCTCGCACAGCATCAGCCACTTGGACATCGGGGCTGAAGACTCCACCGCCGCTTCGGTGATCGTGGCTGAGAACGGAGAAGTGATCTCTGCGGCCGCGGTCCGAGCCGCCTGGTCGTCGGAGAAGTACATGTAGTGAAGGACGTGTCGTGGAGCGGTGAGGTCGGCACCGTGATCGACGAGTTGTTTGAGAACCAGTAGATCCTTGTTCTTGATACCCAACTCAGGCGAGCGCGCCTCAAGATCTACCGACTTGGCCTGGCGTCGTCGAAGGAATCCCACGAAATCCCATCGGACCTGGGACCGCAGAACTTGAAGCGCAGGGACGCACGACCGCCCAGATCGACGGGAGCTGTTGCTCGTCGGCGTTGGTGACGCGGAGGGCGGCGGACTCGAGCTCAAGTCGAGTACCGTTCGACGTATGCCTATCTGTGTGCTACATTGTGTGCATGGCCGACAGGATTGCGGTGAGACTCGACCCCGAGACTGAGGCAGACTTGGGTTTCCTGGCACAAGTGCATGGATCCCAGACTGCTGCGATCAAGAAGGCGCTCTCCGAGATGGCCAAGCGCGAACGACTCTTCGCGGCGATGGATGACTTCGTTTCCGAGGTGGAAGCTGAGACCGGCCCAATCACCGATGCAGAGGTCGCTACTGCTCGAGGTCGCCTCAGGGGCTCACGTTGATTCTCGATGCCGGTCCGCTGATTGCGACCGATCGAGACCGGCGTGCGCTCGCAATCCTGATGAAGATGGCTCGGGCCGACGGCCATACCGTGCGGACGACCGAAGCCGTAGTAGCCCAGGTATGGCGCAACGGTGCGAGCCAGGCCAACTTGGCCTCCGCGTTGAAAGCCATTGAAGTCGAAAGCTTCGGCGACGGAAAAACCGTAGGGGAGTTGTGCGCCGCCGCCGAGACGTCCGACGTTGTCGATGCCTCTTTGGCCATACTCGCTGCCCGCACACACGAAACTCTGCTCACCGGAGACTTGCCAGACTTCGAAGTGCTCAGAACGCACCTTGACTTCGACCTCCGACCTTGGTGACGGAAGCTCACAACACATCGTGTCCGCTATTGAGTTGCAACACTTGCGACGCGGGTTGAGGATTGCCCAGTTGAACCCATATCAAGGCAATCCTGGGACTCTTGACCTGCGGTTATCCATGTTTCCGAAATAATGTTGATTGAATCGGAAACGAGTATGTATTCAGCTCTCGTCCCCCGCCGTGGTATCGGTGGACACAAGCGGGTTCGCTCGTCTCGTGGGCTGTCGGACAATTCCGAACGTACGAAGTCGATCGAGTCCACCAGAACGATTGGTGACCCCGAGTCGACCAACTTCCGATCAGATACGGACCGGATCGAGGACGTCACGCCGGTGACTCACTAGGCCCACAAGGCGAAAACGTTGCCGCCCGCTCGGGCGGCGGCGCTTCTTTCAGAACCGTTCGGGAGCCGCCCATATTTCACGAGCGATCCAGCACATCCCGTCGCCACTCCCCTGCCGGAGAACGACGACACGCTCCTCCCAACCACTCTGCGTCAACTGACACTCGGTGTCGTTTTCCCTCGAGACCCTCAGGGGCCACACCCTTGGTTTCTCAGATTCAATCTGGATTGCGGCCCCGTTGGGGCTCGGAGGACGACACAGTTTCCGAGCCCCAGAGGCGAGTTCTTCTATCGCCACCTGCACCTAGCAGGAGACCGACTGACCGTCAGAGTCGAGCGCCCGAATGACTGCGCTCTTCGATTCGACACCATTTGGTTGAGGTAGCTCGCCGTCTACCAGCGCGATGCCCACGTCTCCGAAGTCGAGGACCGGCAGCGGTGTCCACTCGCCATTGCGCATCACTTGGAGTTGGTCGATGTCTGGATTGTCGAAGTACGCAATGTCGTACCCCTCGATGGCGTCCCCGTAATGAGCCCTCCCAATGCAAACGCCTGGTTGGATGGGCGTACCGAAGCCCCCGAAATTCCTTGCTTCTCCGTCGCCGAATGCAGCAACGTCCACTTCACCTTCGAGGTTGCCGTCGTGGGTGATGAGGTAGATGACCCCGTGTCCCGGCCATGCCAGCGGGCCGTAGTACGCAAAGCCCTCCGACTCCGCTCGTTCGATGAAGTCGAGTTCGGCGTCGTAGGTAGCTGGCCCCTCCACCTGCTGGGCGGCATGGACCGGGAGCGCCTGAACCATGGGGGCAGCCGCCAAGGGGTCAACATTGTTGCCATAGAGGGCCACGTCCCAGGTTTGAGAGTCGAAGCTCGCGATCGGTTCCTCTTGCCAAGGCTCACAACCGCGAGTCTGACGAAGAACCAGCGGAGCGAGTTCGCTTGTCTCGCGCACGTAGGACTCGATTTCTGTGCACGTCCCACTCTGACGAACCGAAACATCTTGCACGTCTTCGGAAGCCAAAAACCAGATCGTGTCGGGGAGCGGAGCACTGACACCTGCGGCCAGGAAGAACTCCCGTAGAGCGCTGGCGCCGAACTTTGAAGAAGCTGCGTAGTGCTGGAGCGTCCCGACAGGGACGTCGGTCGCTGGTATCTGCAGATCCCTGCTGAAGGCGACAGTCGAAGGTGACGCCACGATGCCCTGGTCCACGAACAGCCCGCATTCGGCACCGGTAGACGGCGGCGGGCTACCGACTTCGCCACCGATCTCGAGAATTCGAGGTCGAGAGTCGATCAGAACGAACTGACCCGCCGAAGCGAGTTCCACGACAAAGGCCTGGCCCTGCATCGCAGCTTGGGCAACCCCAACGCCAAGCCTCACAACGACCGGATGGGCCACGTTCTCCGAGG
>JBLYYW010000147.1:0-21659 GCA_048550155.1 Acidimicrobiales bacterium
AAGCGGGTTGTGATGGTTGACGATTCGATCGTCAGGGGAACAACGAGCGGACCGCTCGTTCGCCTGGTGAGGGAGGCGGGAGCAACCGAAGTGCATGTGCGGATCACGTGTCCGCCGATCGCTCACCCCTGCTTCTTCGGCGTCGACATGGGCTCCTATGACCAGCTGATTGCACACCAGCTCGGGGTCCCGGAGATCGCCTCCCACATCGGGGCCGACTCGCTGGGTTTCATCAGCGTCGAGAGGATGATGGCTGCCATCGGGTCCCGTCCGCACGAGGATGCTGATCCCGGGGACCACGGCTACTGCAACGCATGTTTCACCGGACAGTATCCGGTACCCGTTCAGTTGAGCCTCGCCAGCACCAAGCAACGATTCGACGGAGTGCTGGGGTGACGAGCCAAGGCCCGGGTGCCGACCCCGTCGTCGGTACTGACATCGAGTCCGATCTCGGGGTGCCCGACACGTTGATCGTGCCCGGATCGGCTCCGCCCGACACCGTGATCGAAACCGATCCCGAGCGAGTTGGTGGCCAAGAAGCAGTCGCCGACCGGGACCTGGGTCTGCTCGACGTTCTGTTGATCGGCTCCGGTGGCCGCGAGCATGCCTTGGCCAACACCATCGCCGAATCCCCCCGGCTACGCGATCTCTTCGTCGCACCCGGCAACCCCGGAACCAGGCAGTACAACGTGGCGCTCGATGTCGCTGATTTCAACGAAGTTGTTGCGTTCTGTTCAGAGAAGTCCATCGACCTCGTAGTGGTCGGCCCCGAACAGCCGCTGGTCGATGGCCTGGCCGACCAGCTGCTCCAGCACGGAATCAACTGTTTCGGTCCATCTGCGGCCGCGGCTCAGCTGGAAGGATCCAAGAGTTTCGCGCGCTCATTTGCAGAGCGGCACGGCATCCCCGGGCCGGCGAATGCCACGTTCACCGACACCGACGAGGCTCTCCAGTGGCTCGCCCGGCAAGACTTCGACATCGTGGTAAAAGCCGACGGCCTGGCCGGTGGGAAGGGGGTTGTCGTCCCCGACGATCGTCTGGAGGCCGAGGCAGCGATTCTCGAGTTCCTCACCGAGGGAATCATGGGCGACAGCGGTCGCACCGTGGTGTTGGAGGAGAAGATCAGCGGCGAAGAGTTGAGCATCTTCGGCATCTGTTCTGCCGAACAGATCGACCCTCTCGGCGGCTTGACCGCTCAGGACCACAAGCGGGTCGGAGAGGGTGACACCGGCCCGAACACCGGAGGAATGGGGGCGTTTGCGCCCGTGCCCGGGCTCGATCCGTTGCTCGTAGAAAACCTGGTGAACACGTTCCTGGTTCCTGTGCAGGCAGGCATGGCGATGGAAGGCACACCGTACGTGGGTGTCGTCTACGCCGGGATCATGCTCACCGATTCGGGTCCCCGCCTGATCGAGTACAACTGCCGGTTCGGTGATCCTGAGGCCCAAGTCCTGCTGCCGTTGGTCGATGGCGATGTGCTGTCGGTGATGTATGCAGCTGCCACCTCACAGACCTGGGAACCGCTCAGGGTGAAGCCCGGCCGAACTGCAGCAACCGTTGTTGTGTGTGCCGAGGGCTATCCGAGTTCGCCCAAGGTGGGCGTCACAATTCCGTCCGCCATCGCCCCCCAGGGCGCACGACTGATCCAAGCCGGCACGCGCGACGATGAGGGACAGTTGGTCAGCTCCGGCGGGCGGGTCCTGAACGCCGTTGGTGTCGGGACCGATCTCTGCGAGGCTTTGGAACTCAGCTACGCCGTTGTTGATCAGCTGGTCGGAAACGGGCTCTTCGCCCGGCGCGACATCGGTTGGAGATATGTCGACCGAGGTGCCTCAATCCCACCACCACCCCCACCCGAGGAGTCCGCTATGCCCACCGTCGAGAATGATGCCTACGCAGCTGCCGGGGTCTCCCTTGCGGCTGGTGCAGCCACCACCGCCCGCATTTCCGAGGCGGTGAAGTCCACTCACGACGAGCGGGTCATCGCCGGCCTGGGGAGCTTCGGTGGGGTGTTCGCCGCCTCCCAACTCGTTGGCATGAACGAACCACTTCTGGTCGCCAGCACCGACGGGGTCGGAACCAAGACCATGCTCGCCGAGATCTTGGTCGCCAACGGTCTGGACGGTTCCAAGGCCTGGAACGGCCTCGGTGCCGACATCGTGAACCACGGCATCAACGATGTGTTGGTCCAGGGGGCTGTGCCGATGTTCTTCCTCGACACGGTCGCGGCCGCACAGCTGGACCCAGAGGTCGTCGGTCAGATCGTCGACGGAATGGCCGGGGCCTGTCGAGAAGCTGGGTGTGTTCTGTTGGGAGGCGAGACCGCCGAGATGCCGGGGGTTCTCACCGACGGATCAGTCGACATCTCCGGGACCATGGTTGGCGCCGTCGATCGGGCTGACCTGCTGCCGGCACCGGGTATCTCGGCCGGTTACGCCTTGATCGGCCTGAAGTCCTCTGGACTCCACACCAACGGCTACAGCCTTGCCCGCAAGGTTGTCCAAGGTAAGGATCTGAACGCCCTACTGCCCGGCGGTGCGGGAGAATCGCTTTTCGAGGCGCTGCTCGCAACACATCGCAGCTACTTGGCCCCGCTTCGGGATGCGTTGGCCACCGGCACGATCGCTGCGTTGGCCCATATCACGGGGGGTGGCTTGGTCGACAACCTGCCCCGAGTCCTGCCAGACGACCTGGGTGCCTTCATCGACACGTCGTCGTGGACCCAGCCAGCCCTGTTCCAGTATCTGATCAAGCAAGCCAAGCTCTCCCGTGAGGATGCTCATCAGATACTGAACTGTGGAATCGGGATGGTGGTGGTGTGCGCCCCAGATGACGTAACGGCGGTACAGGAGGCGATTCCCGAAGAAACCTTCGTGATCGGCGAGGTTACTGCGACCCCCGGGATCGTCCTGTCGTGAAGCCTGCTCTCCGGCGAGTGCTCATAATGGCATCGGGCAACGGCTCGAACGCTCAGGTCTTGCTGGACTTCGCAGAGGTCTGCGACCCTCGCTACCAGGTGGTAGCGGTGCTCAGCGACCACCCAGATGCACGCGTACTCGAGCGTGCTGCTTCGGCTGGGGTGCGAACAGAGATTCTCGAACGTCAGCCCGGAGAAACCCGTGATCGCTACGACATTCGTCTGGAGCGAGTCGTCGCCCCCTATCAACCTGACCTGATCGTTCTTGCCGGCTGGATGCGGATTCTCACCGGCGAATTCTGCTCGAGGTTCAAGATCGTCAACCTTCACCCCGCCAAGCCCGGGATGTTTCCCGGTGCCTCAGCAATCGGCGATGCCTTTGCAGCGTTCCAGGCCGGTGGGATCGCCGAGACCGGGGTCATGGTTCACTGGGTACCCGACGCCGGCGTCGACACCGGTCCGGTGATCCGCGTCGAAGGTGTGCCGATCGTCGCTGGCGACACGCTCGACTCACTGGCCGATCGAGTTCATGCTGTAGAACATCGGCTTCTGCCCCTCGCAGTTGGCGACGCCCTCCGCTCACTGAAGTGTTCCGATACAACCCCTCTCGAGGTTCCCTGATGACCGCACGCGACACGAACGCCCGACTGTTTGATTCCTACGAAGCCCTCACGTTCGACGACGTGCTCGTCGTACCGGGCTGGAGCGAAGTGCTGCCCCACGAAGTCGACATCTCGACCTCGATCTGCGGTGTTCGCCTCGAAACCCCGTTGATGTCGGCGGCGATGGACACGGTGACCGAGGCCCCGCTGGCGATTGCGCTCGCCCGCGAAGGCGGCATTGGTGTCCTGCACCGCAACCTCTCCATCGACGAGCAAGTGCTCCACATCGACCGAGTCAAGCGAGCCCAGAGCGGCATGATCACTTCGCCGATCTCGCTGCCACCGCACAGCACGTTGGCCGATGCCGAGTCATTGATGAACCACCACAAGATCAGCGGAGTGCCCATCTGCACCGACGATGGTGTGCTGGTCGGGATCCTCACCAATCGGGACATTCGTTTCTGCGGACCTGATGAATACGAGCGCCCGGTCACCGACTTCATGACCGGCGAAGGCCTGGTTACCGCACCGGCCGGAACCAGCCTCGATGATGCGGTCACCATCCTGCACCGGCATCGAATCGAGAAGCTTCCCCTGGTCGATCACGAGGGTCGGCTCACCGGGCTGATCACCGTGAAGGACATCACCAAACGGATCGAGAAACCCATGGCGTCCCTTGATGACCGGGGGCGTCTACGGGTAGCGGCCGCGGTTGGGGTTACCGACACCGGTGAACGAACCGAGGCCCTGGCGGAAGCTGGCGTCGACATGCTGGTGATCGACACCGCCCACGGCCACACGCGAGGTGTGGTTCAGGCCATTCAGACCATCAAGAAGGGATGGCCTGACCTACCCGTGATCGGAGGCAATGTGGTCACCCGCGAGGGTGTTGAGGCGATGGTCACGGCTGGTGCGGATGCGGTCAAGGTTGGCGTCGGTGCCGGTTCGATCTGCACCACAAGGATCGTGGCCGGGGCCGGCATGCCTCAGGTCACTGCGATCTTCGAGTGTGTGACGGCCGGCCGAGAGCTCGGTGTGCCCATCATCGCCGACGGTGGTGTGGTGAACAGCGGTGACATCGTGAAGGCATTCGTTGCCGGTGCCGACGTGGTCATGCTCGGCAACGCTCTCGCCGGGTGCGATGAAGCTCCTGGTGATCTCGAGTTGGTCGACGGCGCCATGTGGAAGACCTACCGGGGGATGGGGTCGGCGGGAGCGATGCGGGGTCGGGCCAGCGATCGGTACGGTACCGGAACCCCAACGTCTGCTGGAGTCGCCGCCCAGAAGCACGTGCCCGAGGGGGTCGAGGGACGGGTTCGATATGCGGGTGCCCTCACCGAACTGGTGACCCAATTGATCGGCGGAGTCCGGAGCGGGATGGGCTACGCCGGAGCTGCAAGTCTGGCCGACCTTCAGGACAACACCAGGCTCACCAAGATCACCGGCGCTGGACTCCGCGAGAGTCATCCCCACGACATCTCGATGTATTCCGAATAGGAGTTGAACAGGCGCATCTCTCGATGGGTTCACGCCCTCGCGGGCGCATTTCCATCGGAAGATCGGCCATCAACAGATCAGGGGTTGTTGGCCGCTCTCGAGGTCGAGCAGAAGACGTTTCGCCTCGAGCCCACCGGCATAGCCGGTCAGCGTGCCATTCGATCCGATCACGCGGTGACACGGCACCACAATGCTCACCGGATTCTTGCCGTTGGCCGACGCAACGGCCCGAACTGCGGTCGGACGACCAAGGCGGGCAGCCTGCTCGGCGTAACTGACGGTCTGGCCGAACGGGATCTCGGTCAAGGACTCCCATACGGTCCGCTGAAATTCGGTGCCTCTCAGGTCCAAGGGCACCGTGAAGTCAGTCCGGGTCCCGTTGAAGAACTCGGCCAGTTCCTCGGCGGTTCGTTCAGCGATCGGGGTGGTGCCTTCCACGGTGTCGAACTCCCAGCGTTCGTCATCGGGCCACAGTATGGCGACCACACCGATCTCGCTGGTGATGATGTGCAGCTCGCCGACCGGTGAGGGAGTGGCTGTGCGGGTGAGTGTGTTCATTGCTGTTCCAGTTCGTTGAGATAGAGATTCCAGAGGTGGTGCATGGCATAGGACCGCCACGGACGCCATCGTTCGGCCCGTTGTTCGAGCTCGGCGGCGTTGCCGGGAAGGCCCAGTTTCTCGGCCTGACGTAGCAGCGCAAGGTCGTTGGCGCCGAAGGCATCTGGATCAGCCAGTGCCTTCGCTGCCACGATGTTCGCTGTCCAGGGCCCGATGCCCTTGATACGGGTGATCGCAGAAATCGCCACCGTTCGGTCAGCCCAAGGGGAGAGGTCCACCCAGTTGGCGTGCAGCGCCGCTCCGAGGTTGACAACCGCTTGGGCCCTGCTCTCGGGCAGACCCAGGCTGTCAGCGTCAGCTCGGGCCCAGACCCCGGCATCGGGGAACGCATATCGGATTGTGCCGACGGGGTTTGGCAGTGCGATGCCGTGAGCGGCGACGAGCCGGGCGGTCATGGATCTCGCACTGGCCAGGCTCACCTGCTGATGCAGAACTGCTCGGATCGCAGCATCGGTACCGCTCACCTCACCGGGTGAGCGGAGTCCGGGAGTGCCTTCGACCAGCGATGCCATGATCGAATCAGCGCCCAGGTCTGCGGCGATGACGAGCGGGTCGGCGTCGAGGTCGAGCAATCGGCGGACCCGGTTGATCGCCTGGGGTAGGTCGGCCATCGACTGGAGTCGAAAGCGGGCCGGGAGCATGTCTCGGCTGGTGGATTGGATGTCCACCTCGACGACGCCCACTCCACCCGGAAGCCGCAGTGAACGGCGATAGGTATGTCCCTCGACCTCCTCGACCCCCACAACTGCGTGGAGGTTGAGCCACCGGAGAAGCTGCCGGGAGGCGAGCGGAGGTCGGTACGACAGCCGTACCGGTATCCATTCTCCGGGACCCGTTGTCCTGCGACTTCCGGCCTTGCGACGCATCTCTCGGGGAGTTGTCGCAAAGATCGACGAGATCGTGTCGTTGAATTGACGTACGCTCCGAAAGCCTGTTGCGACTGAGATCTCGGCGAAGGACATTGTGGTGGTCTCGATCAAAACGCGGGCGGCCCGCCCCCGGCGAGCGCGGGCCAATGCTTTTGGCCCGGTGCCGACTTCCTCGGTGAGCACACGCTGGAGATGTCGTGCACTCACGCCGAGGTGATCGGCGAGTCCGGCAACCCCGGATCGGTCGACCTCTCCGTCGTCGATGGCTCGTACGGCCCGGGCCACGAGGTCATCTCGCCGATTCCACTCCGGTGAGCCAGGTGTGGCGTCGGGGGCGCACCGCTTGCAGCTGCGGAAACCGGCCTGCTGGGCGGCGGCCGGGGTGGAGAAGAACCTCATGTTGGTCCTCTTTGGGCGGACCGGTGTGGGGCACGACGGCCGGCAGTAGATCCCGGTGGAGGTCACCCCGACGGTCACCCAGCCGTCGAACCTGGCGTCTCGGCTCTCGACTGCACGCATCCAGGCTTCGGTAGCTGTGTCCACTCCCCAAGTGTGCCTCGGACTAGCAGGATCAACTGGCGGAAATCCGACATCTCGGTGGAAGGGGCAGTTGCAGGCCTATCCGGCTTTGTAGATGCTGTGTTTGGGGCCGTGCCCCATCACTTCCTGCAAAGCCGGGATGAAGTCTTCCACCGACATCGAGTCGTAGTTTGGGTCGAAGGAGTTCTGATCGTAGTTGTGACAGAACTCTGCACACCGGTCGTAGTGAGGGTGCCCCGCGAATTGATCCCGCATGTTCTTGTCGAGCCCGAGGTACTCGAAGAAGTAGTACCCCTGGAACATCCCATGGTTTTCGATCATCCAGTGGTTGGCGTCGCTCACAAACGGTTGGAGAACCGCAGCCGCGTACTTGTCGTGGTTATAGGGAGCGAGCATGTCGCCGATGTCGTGAAGCAGTGCGCACACCACGTACTCGGTGTCCTGGTTGTCTCGATACGCTCTGGTCGCCGTCTGCAAGCTGTGTTCGAGCCGGTCCACCGCGAATCCGCCGGCATCCTTTTCGAGTTCTCGCAACGTTTCGACGATCCGATCGATGAAGCCTTCGTTGTAGTGGTTGATCGCAGTGGCGATGTGTTGCCACTGTTGTTTGGTGCCGTCGACCATGGCGGTGAAACCATCGGGGTTGGGGGCGGTGAGATCAACGACATCGGTCATGCCCAAAGAGTACGACGGCACCGTCGTACGACGCCATACGATCAGACCATGAGTTTGATTGATTCTGGCCCCCGCTCCCTCGGCCCGTTTGACGTCGGGCCTCTGGGATTTGGATGTTGGCGTTTCACCAATGCGAAGTTGACCGAGTCTCAGGCCGTGCTCGAAACGGCTCTCGACCTTGGCATGACACTGATCGATACCGCCGACGTTTACGGTTTCGACTGGGGCGGCGGTGGATTCGGTGAGAACGAGTCGCTCCTCGGTGAATTGATCGCCGCCAGCCCGTCGCTGCGCGGTCGGATGGTCCTTGCAACAAAAGGCGGGATCACACCGCCGGTTCCGTACAACAGCAGCCGGGAATATCTCACAGACGCCGTACATGCGAGCTTGCGCAGATTGGCGGTGGACCACGTCGATATCTACATGATCCACCGCCCCGACATGTACAGCCATCCCGAGGAGGTTGCCGGAACCCTGACCGCGTTGAGAGAGGCAGGGAAGGTGAGAGAATTCGGGGTCTCGAACTTCACTGCGGGACAGACCGACGCACTCCAGAAGTATCTCGACTTCCCGCTTGTAGCCGACCAGATGGAGTTCTCCCTGACCCACCTCGAACCGATGCGAGACGGCGTACTCGACCGCTGTATGCGGGAGGGTGTCACTCCGTTGCCGTGGAGCCCGTTGGCCGGAGGGACCCTTGCCACCGGTGACGGTGTCGATCCCGAGCTGGTCGCAAGAATGGACGAGTTGGCCGAACGCGAAAACGTCAACCGGGCGACCCTGGCGATCGCGTTCGTTCTCGCCCACCCGTCCAAGCCAGTACCTCTGCTGGGGACACAAAGCCCTCAACGCCTCGAACAGCAGTCCCTTGCCGTCAACGTGCACCTGGATCGGGAAGATGTCTACTCGCTGTTCCAGCTGTCCGAAGGTCAGCCACTTCCCTAGCCATGGCCGCCGCGCACTGGAGGGACGAGATAGAGGACCTGGTCGAAGCCCTCGAACGGGCACTCGGCAGCCTCCCCTACGATCCAACACCCGAACACCTCTATGTGCCGGCCGATCTGTACGCGGTCGAGTCACCGACCCCGTTCACGGGTTCTGTTGACCAACAGATCTACCAACGAGCTCGACATGCGAACATGCAGTTCGTTCCTCCAGCCGAGGCCCTGGCACAGCGCCTTCATGACCATGGGATCACGGTGGCCCTCGACACGTTCCGTCATGGCCGTGCCATCGTCGGCGTGATGGGCGGCCACCATCTCGCACGCGGGTCGGCGCCGTTTGTTCGGGCGGTCGAGCTGGGAGCGGCGTTGGCCCGGGCCGGCTTCTGCGTCGCTACCGGTGGTGGCCCGGGAGCGATGGAGGCAGCCAATCTCGGTGCAGCTGCGTCGAAACTGACCGCTGAGGAACGGAACGGCCTCATCAGCGAGCTGTCGACCGCACCCACCTTCTCTGAGGACCCGGATGGATTCGTCGGCGTCGGCCTCGAGGTCGCTGCCCAGATTCCTGATCCGGTGGTCAACCTGGCGATTCCCACTTGGTTCTACGGCCACGAACCATCCAATGCGTTTGCGACAGCCATCGCCAAGTACTTTGGCAACTCCGAGCGGGAGGACGGGCTCCTGGCGATAAGCACCGGTGGGATCGTCTTCGTTCCCGGCGGTCCGGGCACGATCCAGGAGGTGTTTCAGGACGCCGCACAGAATGCGTATGAGACGTTCGGAGCGCCGAGCCCCATGGTCTTTCTTGCACCGGAGGAAGAGCCCGATCTCTGGCACCGAAATGGTGTGATGGCAACGCTCGATGCGGCGTTTCTGAACCACCAAGGCCAGCGGCGGCCGGGCTGGGACAGGGTCACTACGGTCGCGGGGATTGCCGATGCGGTTCTGGCGCTGAGCTGACGAGGTTCAGCCATTGGCCGTGATCACAGAGTTTCGTTGAACCACCCAACGACGTCAGCGGCCAACTGTTGAGCATGGGCGCGATCACCAAAGAGATGGCCACCGTCGGAGTATCGAATGAAGCGTTTCGGGTCCTGGGCGGCTGCGTGGAGGATCTCGGCTTCAGAGATCGGCACCGTCGTGTCATCCTCGGCATGGACCGTGAGATAGGGCCGAGCCAGATTCGCCGTTGCATCGAGAACGTCGTGATGTGCTAGATCGTGGAGGAATCCCGCTTCCAGAATGAAGGTGCGGCCCGCGATCGTGACAGCACCGCTTCCCTGGTGCAGCAATTCAGCCTCCGAGTGAGCGATGAGATGTCGAACGTGGTTGGCATCGCTCGGCGCGCCGATGGTGACCACAGAACGAACCGTCTTGGTGCGGGCGGCGGCGAGGAGTACGGCCGCACCGCCGAGACTGTGTCCGATCATGCCGCAGGGCCCGAACCCCATTTCGATCAGCGAGGTGGCGGCGCGGACCACGTCGGAGACATTTCCGCTGAGGGTTTTCTTGGCGAAGTCTCCCTCGCTGTCGCCCAGTCCGGTGAAGTCGAACCGGAAGGCAGCGAATCCGGCCTCGGCGAGAGCGTTGGCCAGCCTGGTCATTGTGTGCAGATCTTTCGAACACGTGAAGCAGTGGGCCATGAGGATTGAACCCTTTGCCTCTACAACCGGCCGGTGGAGCACCCCGCTCAACTGAGCCTGGGATCCACCCACGAATGAGATCTGCTCGGTTTCCGGGCGTTCGTTCACTCCACAACCTTATTGGTCAGCCGCCAGACCGAAGTAATGCTGTCAGCCCCGTCGACAGTCGTGGCCACACCCTGGTCTCGCAGGGTGAGGAGGTGCGAGAACACCGAGTTTCCCGCCGCCCGCCAGAGTCGCTTGTCAACGTCGCTGTACATGCGGGGCACAATGTCCACCACGGTGCTCGGTCCCGCCTTCAGCTCGGCGATCAGCTGTCGGGTTCTGCCGTCTCGATGCTCGATGAACGATTGCACATAGGGGAGCGGTTCTTCGATGGCAGGACCGTGTGTCGGGAGATAGACATCATCTTCTACCAACAACAGCCGGCGGAGGCTGGCGAGGTAGTCGGTGAGGTCACCGTCGGGGGGAGAAATCACCGATGTGGCCCAACCCATCACATGATCGCCGGTGAAGAGCACCGATTGGCCAGCACCGTCGTCTTCCAGCCGGAAGCAGACGTGGTTGCTGGTGTGGCCCGGCGTGTGGACGACCTCGATCGACCAGCCGCGCCCCTCGATGGTGTCACTGACTCCCCGGGCATCTGCGGACCCGTGGCCGACAACAACGTCGGGAGCGAAACTGGTATCGGGTCCTTCGCGTTTGAGTTCGTCCGGGAGGTCAGCCCACTCACGTTCGAACTCTGCCCGCTCTTCTGTCGAGATGTACTTGCTGAAATCGAGTCGATCGAGTGGATCGTCGGCACTCACCGGGCCATGAGGTCCGAAGCCATAGGTTTGTGCCGACGTTCGTGAACGCAACGCTGGTACTCCGGCGGTGTGGTCGGTGTGGGTGTGAGTGACCAGGATCCTATCGATGCTCTCGTCGGTCCCCAGACACGCTTCGATGGCGTCGAGATGGGAGGGCAAACTGGGGCCGGGATCGATGACAGCCAGTTCTCCTCGGCCGATGATGTAGACACCGCTACCGGTGAACGTGAACGGATTGGGGTTGTTCGCGACCACGCGTCGAATCAGCGGTGCGACCTGCACACACTCGCCATAGCGCGGGTCGAATTCGCGGTTGTGGCTGATCGGCATCTAGCCAGTGTCGCCCGGCGGGCAGAGCCGACCGAGTCCTTCGAGCATCCACGCAGGAGGCTTCGCCGGCCTTCCTCGACGGTCGGTGATGCCCGCCTTCAGGTCTGCGGTGAGATAGACCGTGTCGCCGTCTGGGCTGACGATTCGCTGGGACCAGACGCCTGATATTCGACGCAGCGAGCTGATCGTTGTTTCTACGATCACGGGCTCTTTGGCCGTCGCAGGCACGAGATACTTGGCGTCGACTGCTGTGATCACGAACTGGAATCCCTCTTTCGCAACCCGGGTGAGTGAGATGTCGGCTGCCTCCAACGCCTCGGCTCGGCCTTGTTCCAGATAGGTCAGGTACATCGCATGGTTCACATGGCCATAGGGGTCCATCTCAGCGAATCGGACCCGGATCTCTGACTTGACCGGTAGTTCGAGCACCGTCTTACGCTAGGCCGGCCGCTTCGATGTGATCGCGATTCACGCCGAGCATGAAGAGGATTGCGTCCAGATACGGGACGCTGAGCGTCGTGTCGGCCGCATCCTGTACAACCGGTTTGGCGTTGAACGCGATCCCCAATCCAGCCGCCTCGAGCATTCCCAGATCGTTGGCGCCGTCGCCGATCGCTACGACCTGTTCGACCGAGATTCCTTCTTTGCGGGCCAGTTCTCGTACCAGCTCTGCCTTGCGTTCCCGATCGATCAGGTCACCGACCACCCGACCCGTGAGGTACCCATCCTCGACTTCCAGGGTGTTCGCGAACGCGTAGTCAATACCCAGGTCGTCGGCCAGGGATCGAGTGATCGCGGTGAAACCCCCGGAGACGATGGCGGTCCGGTAACCGAGTGCGCTCAGCGTTCGGATGAAGGTAGGTGCCCCCGGTGTGAGCTCGACACGCTGGCGAGCGAGATCGATCGCAGACTCGGGCAGACCCTTCAGATGTGCAACCCGCTCGATGAGGGACTCCTCGAAGTCCATGTCGCCCTTCATCGCCTGGTCGGTGACCGCAGCGACTTCATGAAGTTTGTCGGCCTCGTGTGCCAACAGGTCGATCATCTCGTTTTGGATGAGAGTTGAATCGACGTCCATGACGATCAGGCGAGCCCCGCGTTGGGCCAGTCCTTCATGAACCACGGCCAAATCGCAACGAAGATCACGGCCGGCCAGGAGGAGGTTGCGTTTCAGCTCATCGATTCGGTCCCCTCGAACCACCAGCTCGTAGGCCATGACCGGAGTCCGGGCCAGGCGGGTGATGCGATCGATGTTGCAGTCCTTTCGTGCGCACATGGCGGCGACTGCAGCAAACTCGAGCGGGTGGATCTCCGTCCCCACGATCGTGATCACGAGCCCGGGTCGCGCCGGAGTTGGTGCCTGGTCGACAACTTCGAAGTCCAGGTGAACTTGCTGCTCCCATCCGAACAGCAGTAGTTCCTTCACCAAATCTCGGCCCGGAGGTACTCGCACGACGATCGACAGAGAAAGCTTGCGGCGAGTAACGGTCTGTTCCACGTCGTCGACCTGTGCGCCGGCTGAACCGATTACATCCAGGGCTCCAGCGGTGATTCCGGGCCGGTCATCACCGGTGATAATGACCAGGATCGTTTGTTCCGAGGCCGTCGACGGACTGGATCGCCTGTTGTTCACGCTCCCCGAGGCTACCGCCTGGGTTCTGTCGGGTTCGTCATCACGTTGATCAATCGCACTCATTTCGAAAAAGAGGGATCCATGTCCGGTAGCGCTCAGCTGGGCTCGGGTTCGAGCTGGGCGCTGACAGAGAGCTCGGAGCCGTCGACGATCTCGTACGAGTCGATGTTGCCGCTGTCGACCAGGTCGGGCATGGCTGCCTCCAGCCGTCCGCGATCGCCGGCTGGCACGGTGAGTCTTGCCGAGGTGATCCTGGTCTTCAGCGAACGTTTTGCCTCGGTCTTCGGACGGCGAATCTCGGTCAGGGCGATGCCTGCCAACCCGAGGATGGCCGGATCGGGGTCCGACCCTGCCGCCGCCGCCAGCGATGGTTGATCGGGCCACGCGGCGGTGTGAACTGAACCATCGCGCCACCAGCTCCACACCTCTTCGGTTGTGAAGGGAAGGAACGGAGCGAAGAGTCGCAGCAGCGTGTCAAGCGCGTGGGCCAAGGTGGCGTGGGCCGACGACGTGCCGGTAGCTGAGGTCGAACTGCCTTCCCCGTAGGCGCGATCTTTCACCAATTCGATGTAGTCGTCGGTGAAGGTCCAGAAGAGCCCTTCGGTTCGCTCCAAGGCCCGGGCGTAGTCGTACTCGTCGAAAGCTTTGGTGCACTCGCCGATCAGGGTGTGAAGCCGGGCCAGCAGCGATCGGTCCAATGGTTCGGTGACCGGTTGATTCAGCGAGTCGATCGAAACGCCCATGCCAAGGGCGAACTTCGACGCATTGAGCAGCTTGATCGCCAGCCGGCGCCCGACCTTCATCTGACCCTCGTCGAACGCAGTATCGGTACCCGGCCGGGCCGAAGCAGCCCAGTAGCGAACCGCATCGGATCCGTACTTGTCGAGCAGGTCGGTCGGGACGACGACGTTGCCAACCGATTTCGACATCTTCTTGCGATCCGGATCCAGGATCCATCCCGACAGCGCGGCGTTGTGCCACGGAACACTGTCGTGTTCGAAATGGCTACGAACAACGGTGGAAAACAGCCATGTCCGAATGATGTCGTGAGCTTGGGGGCGAACGTCGTAGGGATAGACACGTTCAAAAAGATCGGACTCGCCGTCGGCCCAGTGGCCGGCGATGTGGGGCGTCAATGAGGACGTTGCCCAGGTGTCCATCACGTCGGGGTCTGCGATGAATCCTCCCGCTTGGCCCCGTTGGCTTTCGTCGAATCCGCTGGGTACGTCGACAGAAGGATCGATCGGCAGATCGTGTTCCTCGGGAACCAGGGGTGTCTCGTACACAGGGTCGCCGTCGTCGTCCAGCGGGTACCAGACCGGGAAAGGAACTCCGAAGAACCGCTGTCGACTGATAAGCCAGTCCCCGTTGAGGTTCTCGACCCAGTTCCGGTAACGGGCTCGCATGTAGCTTGGATGGAAGTTGATGTCTTCACCGCGAGCGATGAGGGCGGCCTTGAGATCGTCTTCCCGGCCCCCATTTCGTACATACCATTGCCGGCTGCTCACGATCTCCAGAGGCTTGTCTCCCTTCTCGAAGAACTTGACCGGATGGGTTATCTTTCGGGGCTCACCGATGATCAGCCGGGCCTCGCGGAGGGTCTTCACCAGGATCTCGCGGCCGGTGAAGACGGTCTTGCCAACCATTTCTTCATAGAGGCGTCGGCCCTCGCCGGTGAGGACCTCGGGAACCTCGTCGGTGAAACGTCCCATCCGGTTGATGACCGCACGGTTCGGCAGGTTGAGTTCACGCCACCAGGTGACGTCGGTGGTGTCGCCAAAGGTACAGATCATGGCGACCCCGGTGCCCTTCTCGGGCTCGGCCAGTGGATGGAGTAGCAGGGGGACCTCGACCCCCATCGGAGTGGTGATCGGCGTCCCTTCGAGGGTGTTGAACCTCTCGTCGTCGGGGTGAGCGACGACCGCGACACATGCGGGCAGCAGTTCGGGCCGGGTGGTGTCGATCAGCAGATCGGCTCCGTCGGCATGCCTGAACCGCAGGGTGTGATAGGCGCTGGGTTGCTCACGGTCCTCCAGCTCGGCCTGGGCCACGGCGGTTTGGAACGTGACATCCCACAGACTGGGGGCCTCCTGTTGGTAGGCGTGGCCAGCGGCGAGATTGTGCAGGAATGCCAGCTGTGATGTGCGACGGGACGCATCAGCAATTGTCTCGTAGAGCAGGCTCCAGTCGACGCTGAGGCCAAGTTCACGGAACAACCCCTCGAACGCCTTTTCATCCTGATGGACCAGCTCGGTGCAGAGCTCGATGAAGTTCGGTCGACTGATTGGGACCTGTTGTTTGACCTTTTTCCCGTCCGATCCGAGCCCGGCGGTCGCCGGCGGTGTGAAACCTTCCTCGTAGGGCAGCGACGGATCACACCGCACCCCGTAGTAGTTCTGAACCCGACGTTCGGTCGGGAGGCCGTTGTCGTCCCAGCCCATCGGGTAGAAGACATCTTTGCCCGTCATCCGGTGATACCGGGCCAGCGTGTCGGTGTGGGTGTAACTGAAGACGTGGCCGACGTGCAGAGAGCCGGACACGGTTGGAGGTGGTGTGTCGATGCTGAAGACGGTCGAACGATCGGCAGACCGGTCGAATCTGTAGATGTCCTCGGCCGACCAGACCGCATCCCACTTGTCCTCGAGGCCATCCAGTGATGCCTTTTTCGGCGGTCCCGAACCGTGCGTAGCCATAGCCGTCAAGCGTATGCGGTGAACACGAGTGATTACCGCGCCTTTTCGAGGTCCCTGCCGCCTGGTGGAGGAGCCCGATTCGTCAGTACCTCGAATCCCACCGTCGTCTTTCTGCGGACTTCTTACAGGGCTTTTTCCATCAGTCGCTGAGTGCGAACACCGGCTCACCCGGGTGAAGATCGTGGACGGCTGGACTTTCATCGCTCTGTGCCCAAGGCTGTGGGACAGCATCTTGTTACAGCCGACCATGAGAGGACACGACAATGCGAGGAAGACGAGGAGATCGGCGACAGCGTCGGCGTAGGACGGTCGCCGTTGGCGCCGCAGCGGGAGCAGCGGCTTCACACGCCGGTGGCCGGCGCGGTCGTGGCGCCCCTGCGCCTGTCGGCAACCGCTATCAAATGCGCCAGCGCATGCTTGCGCTGGGTGACGACTTCTTCATCGAGAACGGCCAGGGCCAACGAGTGTTCAAGGTCGACGGCAAGGTGCTGCGGGTTCGGTCAACGTTGAAGTTCGAGGATCTCCAGGGCCGCGAGCTGTACAAGATCCAGGAGAAGATTGCACGAGTGCGCGACTCGATGACGATCGAAGGAAACGATGGCCGCGCCGCGGCCAAGGTTCACAATGCCCTTATCACGCCGTTGCGCGACCGATGGAAGATCGAGATCCCCGGTGGAACCGACATGAGCACCAAGGGAAACATCGTGCAACACGAGTACCGGATCGAGCAGGGTGGCGTTCCGGTCGCAACAATCTCCAAGCGCTGGTTCCGGGTTCGAGACACCTACGGGGTCGAAATCGCCCCGGGCCAGGATGACGCTCTTCTGCTGGCCATCACCGTGGTCATCGACATGATGACTCACCAGGGCCGCTGACCACCGAACACAAGCAGACAAGGAAGAAATCATGAACTTTTCGGATATCGGACCACTTCAGCTACTCGTGATCGGCTTCGGACCTGACGCCGAATTCGAAGGGCTCATCCTGGACGAGCTCGATCGGCTCACCGCCCGGGGACTCATCAGGGTGATCGACATGCAATTCATCACCAAGGAAGAAGGCGGTGATGTCGTCGCACTCGAGTTCGTCGGTCTCGACGAGGACGAACTGGACGAGTTGGGCGCTGTCGTCGATCGCCTCATGGGGCTGACGGGTGGAATCTCAGACGAACTGATGATCATGACCGAGGAGGAGCAGTCCTTCGGCATCGGTCCCGAAGAACTCGCCGGTGTGGCCGCCGGTCTCCAGCCGGGTGACGCCGTGGCCGTGCTCCTGTTTGAACACGTCTGGGCCACCGAGCTCAAGGCGGCGGTGCGGGCAACCGGAGGCGTTCCGCTTGCCCAGGGATTCCTCACACCCGAAGCCCTGTTCATGGTGGGCGCTGAGGTGCAGGCCATCGCGGAGGCCGAGGCAGTGATCGAGCTGGCTGATGCGGTCAGCGGCGCCGCAATGCTCGACGCGATGCGCACCGTCGAGGTTGCCGAGGACATCAAGGCTTTGGCTGCAGTGGAAGCCGTTCAAGCCCTCATTGTCGCCGGGCTCGTGGCTGATGCTGCCGCAGAGCAAGCGCTCGATGCGTTGATCGCGGCTGAACTCGTTGAGGAGGCTGCTGTCGAGGCCGCAGCACAGTTTGCTGCCGAGGCGACGAGGGAGTCCGACGAGGCCAAGGAGACGCTGCTCGCCGCTGCAGGCGAGGAGTGAGCCGCCGGGGACGCAGATACGGCTGCCCCGAAAATGGCGGAGAGTGACCGGCACTGTTTCCTACACTGAGCGGGTGATCTCCCTTTACGACACCGCCCTCGGCGAAGTGGTCCCGCTGCAATTGCGCGACCCGGGGAAGGTTTCAATCTATGTGTGTGGGCCCACCGTGTACGGCCCACCGCACATCGGTCACGGTCGTCACACGCTCGTGTATGACGTCCTTCGACGCTTCCTGGTGTGGAAGGGGCTGGAGGTCATGTTCGTCTCGAACATCACCGACATCGACGACAAGATCATTCAACGTGCCAACGCCGAAGAGCGAGATTGGCAAGACATCGCCACCAAATGCGAGCGGATCTGGTGGAAGTCGATGGATCTCTACAACGTCCAGCGACCCGACCGGACTCCGCACGCGACAGAATACGTGACCCAGATGACCGACTTGATCGGGGAACTGATCGGAGCCGAGAAGGCCTACGTCACCAGCGACGGTGTCTATCTGCGGGTGACCGAGGTCCCCGACTACGGCATGCTCGCCAATCAGAACCTCGACGACCTCGTTGAGGGCGGCGGTGATCGATCGGTGGTTGGCACGGAGAAAGAGAACCCGGCCGACTTCGCTCTGTGGAAGTTCACAAAACCCGGCGAGCCGTCGTGGTCATCCCCGTGGGGTGATGGTCGGCCTGGCTGGCACACAGAATGTGTCGTGATGAGCCTGGACTTGCTCGGCGAAGGCTTCGACCTTCACACCGGTGGGCTCGACCTCACCTTTCCCCACCACGAAAACGAGCGCGCCCAGGCGGTCGCCAACGGCAAGATGTTTGCTCGTCACTGGATGCATCACGGCTTCGTAGAGATGGAGGGGGAGAAGATGTCCAAGAGTTTGGGCAACGTGAAGAACCTCCTCGACCTCGCCGAGCGATTCGACCCGCGCGCCTACCGGCTGCTGGTACTCCAGAGCCACTACCGATCACCCATGGAGGTCACCGACACCTCGTTGACAAACGCTCAATCCGCCGTCGTCCGGCTCGATACCTTCGCCCGCCGATTTGCCGGACATTCTGCGAGCCCCGATTCGGGTGCCATTGCCGAGTTCGATGCTTCGATGAGCCGAGATCTCGACACCGCTGGTGTGGTCGACCTCATGTTCCGCAAGGTGCGGGAAGCCAATACGGCCCTCGATGAGGGAGAGGTCGCCAAGGCCAACACGGCCGCAGCGACAGCCCTGGAAATTGGTGAGGTTCTCGGTCTCGATCTCAGAGCGGATGCGGTTGAGGTTCCCGCCGACATCGCCGAGCTGGTGGCTCGCAGGACCGATGCTCGCTCAGCCAAGGACTGGACCATGGCGGATCAGATCCGTGATGAGCTCACTGCCGCAGGCTGGACCGTTGAAGACAGCGCTGAGGGTCCGGTGGCTCGGCGCCTCACGTGACAGCGTAGGACCCCATCCTTCACCTA
This sequence comes from Acidimicrobiales bacterium, assembly GCA_048550155.1. Taxonomy (GTDB): domain Bacteria; phylum Actinomycetota; class Acidimicrobiia; order Acidimicrobiales; family SZUA-35; genus JABDIY01. The sequence continues at coordinate 18,927 of JBLYYW010000147.1, forward strand.
GTGTTGTCACGATGCCCGGAGTGACGGATACAACCATGGTCGGTCGCGTCCTCGGTGACCGATACAGACTCGTCGCGCCCGTCGGCACGGGCGCATCGGCAACGGTCTACACCGCCGACGACTTGTCGCTCGAGCGCCGCGTCGCCGTGAAGGTCCTCCATCGAGGTCTCATCAAGGATCCCCGGTTCGCCAAAAGGTTTCGCAACGAGGCCAAAGCGGTAGCTCAACTCGCCCATCCCCGAATCCTCAACCTGTACGACTGGGCCGAGGGAGACGACGACTGCTACCTCGTGACCGAACTGCTCACCGGAGGGAGCCTTCGCCACATGCTCGACGACGGCCACCGGCTGTCGGTCAGTCAGGCGGTCGTTGTCGGCCTCCACGCTCTCGAAGGTCTCGAAGTTGCTCACCAACGCGGCTTCGTTCACCGAGACATCAAACCGGCCAATCTGCTCTTCGGAGCCGACGGCCGTCTGAGGATCGCGGATTTCGGAATCGCACGCGCCGTCGCAGAGGCAGCTTGGACAGAGCCCGAAGGCGCCCTCATCGGCACGGCCCGGTACGCGGCTCCCGAGCAAGGTTCGGGGGCGGTGGTCAGCGGTGCGGCCGACATCTATTCGCTTTCGTTGACCCTCATCGAGTCCGTGACCGGCGAGGTTCCGCTCCTGGCCGACAGCCCCATCGCCACGATGGTGACACGGCAGGACACCAACGTTGAGGTACCCGCCGACATGGGTCCACTGTGGGAACCTCTGAGCGCAGCTGCGAAGGCCAATCCGACCCACCGTCCGTCGGCTTCGCAGCTGATCCAAGCCTTTCACCGCGCTGCAGCGGACCTGCCTCGCCCGTACCTGCTGCCCTTGGCCAACCTCGAAGCTGACGCCCCGGCGGTACTCGACTACCCGGAGAGTACGTCGACCGGGGGTACCGATGTCGCCGAGAGTGACGTTGCGGTAGATCTCACCGAGTTGTCCCGCACGCCGCTTCATTTTGCCGACGATGACCTGGCAGCAATGGGGATGGCCTCCGGCGAGCACAACACCGTCTCCGAACACGAAGGAGAGCTTGCCGACTTCGATGTGGACCACAGAACCGTCTGGCCCTGGGCCGTTGCTGCAGTTGCGATCGCCTGTGTTCTCGTTGCGATGGCGAGTAGTTGGGCGTTCTCAAATGACACCGCAGAGGTTCCCTTGCCACCGGCGATCGATGGTCCGGCTCTGGATTCCTTCATCGGTCTCGATGTCGAGGAGGTTCAGGCCGACCTCGATCAACAGGGATGGGCGGTCACCGTCGAGCGCCAACGGGCGCGCGGCTCCCAGGCGGGCGAGATACTGGCTCAGAACCCGATACCGGGCAACCCGTGGGCCAAGGGCGAGGTGGTCACCCTGCTGGTGTCGGATGGGCCGCCACTGGTGGAGGTTCCCGGAGTCGTCGGGGCCCACCGTCGCGATGCAATCGAACAGATTCGCACCTCCCGGCTGTTTGTTGCGTACGTCGAGGAGGTGTTCGATGAAGAGGTGGCTGCCGACTTCGTCATGGCAACCTCGCTCGGGTCCGGTGACCCCATCACCGCTCCGGTTCCCGAGGGCTCAGAGATCGTTCTCCAGGTCAGCAAAGGCCCCAAACGGCGGACCACACCGAACCTGATCGGTGTGCTGCCCGAGGACGCCGCCGCCCAGCTCCTCACCCTCAACGTTGGGCTCACTCAGGTAGGTGAGGACTTCAGCCTCGACGTGCCCGAAGGCGCCATCATGGCGACCCAACCGCTCCCCAACGCTCTGGTGGAGAAGGACGCCGTGGTCGAGTTCATCATCTCGAAGGGCAAGCCGTTCGTGAACGTGCCCCAAACCCGGGGACAAACCGTCGCCAGGGCCACCGAGCGGCTGGAAGCCGCAGGACTTGTGGTGATCGGGGTCGAGGGCGCCCCCAATCGGCCGGTCCTCATCACCGACCCCGAGCCAGGATCGAGCGTGCGCGTCGGCACCGAAGTGCTCATCTACACACGACGCTAGTGGTCCGCGACAGACCACTGGTCACCGGTACGCTGAAGTCTCGATGAGCAGCGAAAAGTACCTCTTTTTGAGCGACGAATGGATCGCCAAAGTCACTGAACTCCGTGCCGAAGTCGAGCAGCGATTCAGTGGTCAGCTGCCTGAACCGCCGGCCGAGGTGCGGCTCAACGTGACGGTCACCCAAATACCTCACCGGGACGACCTGCATGGTCATGTCGACACCACCGGCGGGTCATTCGTGATTCTCGAGGGCGCATTGGAAGAGTTCGACGTCGCCGTCACGACCGACTACCTCACCGCCGCCGAGTTCTTCGCCTCCAGTTCGCCCGAGGAGTTCATGCAGGCGCTGATGCCTGCGATCTTCGGGGGGCATATCTTGATCGAGGGAGATCTCGCCGAACTCATGCCTCTCATGCAACAGCAGGTCGGCAGCCCTGCCGAAATCCCCAGTGAAGCGCGAGATGTGGGCGCACGGATCGCCGCATTCACCGAGATCTAGGCACGGTCTCATCCCTCCAAAAATCGTCGGGTCAGTACACTCACTGTGGTCGCCCGCCGCAAGAGCGGCGAGATGTACCCGGGCGACGATGTTTGCGCATCTCGACGAGGCGCCACCGACACTGCGGCTGTTGTCAACGTGTGCGGCGATCACGCACTGCTGTTTCTCACCCCAGGACAGTGCAGCAGCCAGATAGCCTGTCCCGGTGGCAGATGCGCTGAG
>JBLYYW010000148.1:0-2525 GCA_048550155.1 Acidimicrobiales bacterium
CCGGCACAGCGCCGGCGAGCAGGACCATGACTATCAAGTACACGACGGTGGAGAGCGCGACGGCGGCGAAGGTGCCGTTGGTGATCGAGCGGCTGGGTGTGCGAAGATCGCCCGACATCGCGACGCCCTGGCTGAAACCGGTGACGGCCGGGAAGAAGATGGCGAATGTCTGCCAGAAGCCGATGTCCTCTCCCGAGTCGGGCGAGAAAAGGTTGTCGCCGAACTGGGCTGTGTCGAAGTTGCCGACCGCTCCGAGCAGGAAGGACCCGAGCGCCATCACCAGAAGGGCCATCACCGCGAACTGCATCCGGGTCGCAAGGTCGGCGCCGATGTAGCCGATAGCAGCGATCAGCAACACCAGGCCGGCAGCCACGAGTTGGACGAGTCGAGTTGAGTCGCGATCCAGAGCGGTGACCACCGCCTCAGCAAAGCCGATCGAGTAGAAGGCGATCGAAACCGAAATCGCCACGTAGAGCACGACGCCCACCGCGCCGCCGAACTCGATGCCGAGGGTACGGGAGATGATGTAGTACTCGCCGCCGCCCCCAACTCTCATGTTCGTAGCCACGGTCGCGAGTGAGATGCTGGTGAGCACCGACACGAGGGTCGAGAGCGCCAGGATCAGGAGCGCTTGACCCAGACCTACTGCCCCCACCACGTAAGGGACTCGCAGAAACAGGACGAGGCCGAGGATGGTGAGGATGCTGGGGGTGAAGACACCGCCGAAGGTCCCCAGCGTGCCTTCCTGCTCTGTCGCCTTCGCCTGGGTCACCGGCACGATGGTAGGCGGCTGCCGGTGGTCCGGTGATCACACGATCCGCAGGGTCACCGGATCAGCAAGCGCCGCCGTGGCGATGGCGGTCGGATCGTGAGCCGGTCCGGTCGCTCCGGCAACCTCGTTACATTCGCTGACCTTGTGGAGGAAGCGCTCGAGCACAACGACCAGTTCCATACGAGCCAGCGGTGCGCCGATGCAGGTGTGGGGTCCGTGGCCGAACGCGACATGCCGGTTGGGAGCACGGTCGAGCACGCACTGGTCGGGGTGAACGAAAACCCGAGGATCTCGGTTGGCGGCGGCGAAGCCGAGCGACACCAACTCACCGGCCCGGAATCTGTGCCCGGCCAGTTCTGTGTCCGCTGCAACGGTGCGCCCGATGTGGGGGAGAGGCGATACCCATCGGAGAAACTCCTCCACGGCGAGACGAATCCCATTCGTGTTGCCTCTGAGCGCCTTCATGGCCTCGGTATGCGCGGCGAGATACCGCAGCGCTCCGCATATCGCGTGAATGACGGTGTCCCGTCCGCCGGCCAGTATCAGGTAGCCGTAGCCCAGCATCTCGTCACGGCTGAGGCGCCGGCCGTTGAACGTCGCACGTGCGAGATCCCCGAAGATGTCTTCGGCTGGCTCGTGTCGGGCGGTGTCTACCCGTTCGGCCAGATAGGCGTCGAGGTCGGCATTGCGGGAGCGGTCTCCGGTCCGGGGATCGACGAACACGTGCAGCCCCCATGACACGAACCGGTCGGTGTCGGACGGCCGGCCCATCGTGAGGGCGATTCCGTTGGCCACCACGGGCAGGGCGAATCCCTCGACCACGTGAAGCTGGCCAGTATCCAAGGCGTCGTCAAGCATGGTGTCCACCAGCGCGGTGAGGGCGGGACGGTGATGGTCGGCGGCAGCCCGGCTGAACCGGGGTGCGATGATGCGACGGTACGTGCCGTGGTCGGGAGGGTCGGTTTCGATCGGGTACTGCTGAACCGGTCGGACCGCAGATTCCTCCGGTATCGGCACCCGGAACGGAGTGGCTGAGCTGAACCGCTCCCAATCCCTGGCGGCCTGCTTCAATGCGTCGTAGCCGTTGATCAGTGTGAACCGTTGATCAGCAGCCTCTCCGGCACCGAAGTCCTCCATGCGATCATTCTGCCCCGAAGTTGCCCGGCGCCGCTGGTTGATCGATCGCCGGGTTCGAGTTGGGCGCCGAGGCCACCGGCGCTCTACTGCGTCCGCCTCGCCGCACCGTCGTTCGACATCACTCGGCACGCGTCCAATCGCCCGACGACGTTGTCGTGATCAGTGGTCTCGCTGTCGGCGATGATGACGAGGCACGTTTCGGGCTCAGCCGCTCCCCACGGGTCGTAGGGGACGATATCGGCCCGCATCCCGACGGCCTGGAGCAGCTGTCGACGTTCGCGATCACAATTGCCGTACACGAAACCCTTGATCCGATACACCGAGCGCGGCAGTGAGGCGATCGTTCGCTGCAGTGCGGCGAGGTCGAAAGGGCCGGATCGTCGATAGACCCAGCTGACGAATCGATGGTCGTGCTCGTGGTCGTGCTCCTCGGTGATCTGCGCTCCGTCGAGGTGTTCAGGGCGAGTGCCGATCAGGACCTCGAAGGGCACATCGGCATACTCCGCTTCGACGATCCGAACCGTCGGCAAACGCTCCTTGACGAAGGACCGAACGTGGTCGACCCGTTCGGCATCGGCCAGGTCGACCTTGTTGAGGATCACCAGGTCGGAGTATC
>JBLYYW010000149.1:0-3719 GCA_048550155.1 Acidimicrobiales bacterium
CAACAGATCAGCCATTCCGTCAGTATGGCCCGTTAACGGTGTCAGACACCGTTAACGTAGGCTTGGGTGCGATGGATCGGGAGACGACGGCCAGTTACGCCGACGCTGGGTTCGGACAGACCGTCCCATTCGGGGAACGACCGGCGGTGCTGGTCGTCGACATGTGCCGGGCATACTTCGAACCAACCTCCCCGTTGTTTCTGAACCGTCCCGGGGTCGCCGATGCCACCACGGAACTCGTCGCCGCCGCTCGGGCTGCCGGTGTGCCGGTGGTGTGGACCAGGGTCGAGTACGAACCGGGCGGAGCCGACGGCGGCATCTGGTACCAGAAGATCCCTGCACTTTCGTCGTTCGATCGAGGCAACCCTCTCGCCGACTGGCTGGAGGGATTGGTGCCAGAGTCCGCTGACCTCGTGGTCACCAAGAAACATGCGTCAGGGTTCGCCGGCACCGACCTGGCCGAGCAACTCCGATCGCTTGACATCGACACGGTCGTCATCGGCGGAGTGTCGACCAGCGGGTGCGTGCGAGCCACCGCCACCGATGCGTCGGCTGCGGGTTTGGTTCCCTTCGTCGTTCGAGACGCCGTCGGCGACCGAACCGACGCTGTGCAACGGTCAAACCTGTTCGATCTCCACGCCAAGTACGCCGACGTGATCTCACTGGAAACAGCTCTACACGAGCTCACCACATCGATTTGACGTGACCCGGATTGCGGTGACGGCGGTCACAGTGCTAGACCCGTTCGATGGACCTTGGAATCTTTATCCCGATCGGCAACAACGGCTGGATGATGTCGAAAAACGCACCCCAGTACATGCCGAGTTTCGAACTGAACAGAACCACGGCCGAACGGGCCGAAGAGGCCGGATTCGAGTTCCTGCTGAGCATGGTGAAACTGCGCGGTTTTGGCGGAGACACCGAGTTCTGGGATCACAACCTCGAGACGTTCACGCACATGGCCGGCCTAGCGGCGGCAACCGAGAAGATCAACCTGTTTGCGTCGGTGGCGCTTCCCACCATGGAACCGGCCATGGTGGCCCGGATGGCGAGCACCATCGACGACATCTCCGATGGCCGGTTCGGCATCAACATCGTGTCTGGCTGGAACCAGATCGAGTACAGCCAAATGGGTGTCTGGCCCGGCGACTGGTACTACGAGAAGCGCTATGACTACGCCACCGAATACGTGCAGATCATGCAGGAGCTCTGGTCCGACGGAGTGTCCGATCTCAAAGGTGAGTTCTTTCAGATGGATGATTGTCGCCTCTCCCCTCCCCCGCGCGAGGGTCGGGTGCCGCTTGTCTGCGCCGGTCAGAGCGACCGTGGCATGGAGTTCTGCGCCACGTACGGCGACTATCAGTTCATCATCGGCACAAGCGACCTCGATGTGGTCCGCGGCGACGCCGGTCGGCTGATGGCCGCGGCCGAGAAGTCCGGCCGTGACGTCGGTGTCTACGTGCTGTTCCAGATCACCATGGGCGACACCGACGAAGCGGCCGAGGCGAAGTGGCAGCACTACAAAGACGGAGCAGACCTCGAAGCGATCAAGTTCCTCATCGGTGCCGCAGAAATGGACACCGCCGGTGCAACAGCGGACAAGATCGCCGAGATGCAGCAGGCCTTCAATCTGAACATCGGTGCCATCGTCGGGAGCCACTCAACGATCGCAGCCAAGCTCGACGAAGTGGCCGAGATCCCCGGCGTCAAGGGTGTCATGTGTGTCTTCGACGATTACCCGTCGGCGACCAAGGAGTTCGGCGAAAAGGTGATGCCGATCATGAACAGCCGCACCTGAACCCGATGGCTCGACGCCACGACCGTTTCGGGTCGACCGCGAGCCGACCAAACGGGCTGGTCGTGAGGTGCCCTAGACTGAAGGCATGGGTCAACGGGCGCTGAAACCGGCGGAGTTCGCCAATTTGGTCAATGCGGTCACGTCGGCCTTTGGTGACCCCACCCGTCGAGACATCTACCTCCTGTTGCACGAACACCCCGATGGCCTCACCGCATCCGAGGTCGCCGGTCACGCTGGCGTGCACCCAAACGTCGCTCGCCATCACCTCGACAAGCTGTCCAGCGGCGGATACCTCGACGTCTCCAAACGTGTGACCTCAGGTGCTGGTCGGCCGGCCAAGGTCTTCACCGCAGCCGAACCCAACCTCCAGCTCGAGTTCGAGGTCGGCCACGACGACATCCTGATCACGTTGCTCGGAAAAGCTCTGTCGCGGCTCGATCCCGATGATGCCGCCGAAATGGCCGAGGAGGTCGGGCTGGAGTTCGGTCGCAAGATGGCCGACGATGTGAGCCTCGACGAAACCGAGCCACACCGCTCCTTTCGGTCGGCGTTGCACGTCGTCGCAGACGCGTTGTCCGCCCACGGGTTCGCCGCTCGGGCGGAACGCCAGACCGATGCCAACAATGAAGATCCCCAGCTGCACATCGTGGCCGGGCACTGCCCCTTTGGTGATGTCGCCATCGAACATCCCGTGATCTGCGCCGTCGACCGAGGAATGGTCAGAGGGCTGCTCGGCTCTCTCTACGGCGAAACCGAGGTGGCGCTCACCTCATCGGTCGCCCTTGGCGACGACACCTGCGTGACCGACGTGGTCGACACCGCAGCGTTGCAGTGACCAACCGGCACTATCTCGACTCGGCGTCATCGGCCCCGTTGCGCTCGGTCGCCCGTGAAGCAGTCCGTCAGGGGTTGGCCCTTCCCAACGCCGACCCCAGCCGCCTTCACAGCGAGGCTCTCGAAGTCCGAGCCCACCTCGAACACGCCCGCGAGCAGGTGGCCAGTTTCCTCCACAGCCGAGCCTCCGAAGTGGTGTTCACCAGCTCGGCCACCGAGGCCATCGCAACCACGGTTCGTGGAGCGCTGACCAAGGGCGGCCCTGGCACGGTGGTTGTCGGCACCGCGGTGGAGCACTCCGCGGTGAGGGAGGCGGCCGGGGACCACTTCCGTTCGGTTCCTGTGTCGCAGGACGGCCTCGTGGACCTGGGCGCGTTTGCCGATCTGCTGGACCGCGAGCCTCTGATCGCCCTGGCCGCCTGCCAGCTCGGCAACCACGAGATGGGAGCGATCCAGCCGATCGCAGAGGTCGCGTCGCTGTGCGCATCCCATGGGGTGATGTTGCTGGTCGACGCAGCCCAGGCTGCTCCGTGGATGCCGATCCACTTCCTCACATCGGGCGCCGACTTTCTGGCCGTCTCGGGACCCAAGCTCGGCGCTCCGCCAGGAACCGGTGCGCTGATCGTGCGGCGGGGCAAGCGCATCCCTCCGCTGCTGGCCGGAGGAGCCCAGGAACGAGGCCGAAGGGCGGGGATGGAGAACACACCCGGTTTGCTCGGCCTCGGGGCGGCGTGTGAGGAACTCGAACAGACCCACGAACAAGAGCACGCGTCGGCGCGGGACCTGACCGATCGGCTACGTGAGGGCCTGGCGGCGTTGGAAGGGGTCACGATCAACGGACCGAGCGACCCCGATCGGCGACTCCCCCATTTGGTGTGTTGTGGCATCGCGAGGGTCGAACCTCAGGCGGTGCTGCTCGAGCTTGATCGGCGCGGTATCGCTGCCCACAGCGGATCGGCGTGTGCCTCAGAAGACCTCGAACCATCCCCGGTGCTCACCGCCATGGGGGTGGACGCCCACCGGTCGCTCCGATTCAGCGTGCACGCCCGATCAACGGTCGAGGACATCGATGCCGTACTGGACGCCG
>JBLYYW010000150.1:0-4319 GCA_048550155.1 Acidimicrobiales bacterium
ACGATGTTGGGGTCACCGTCGAAGTTGAAGTCCCATACATGGGCCATGATTTCGGTCTTGGAAACAACGTGTCCTGCGCGACTGAGCAGAAACTCCAGCATGGAAAACTCTCGGGCGGTCAACTCGAGAGGCACCTCACCCCTTGCGACCTCATGACTGGCCGGATTCAGGCTGAGATCGCCCGCCGACAGAACCGTGGGGCGAGCCCCACCTTTTCGGCGCAACAAGGCTCGGAGTCGGGCGAGCAGGACAACGAACGCAAACGGCTTGGTGAGGTAGTCATCGGCTCCTGTATCCAAACCCTCGGCCTCGTCGAGATGCCCGTCCTTGGCCGTGAGCATCAGCACCGGAGTCCAGTCGTCCCTCTCTCTCAGTGCCTTGCAAACCTGGAACCCGTTCAGCTTGGGCAGCATGAGATCCAAGATGATGGCGTCGTAGTCAACTTCGCCCGCCAGCCAGAGGCCCTCCTGGCCGTCGCCAGCCACGTCGACAGCAAACCCCTCAGCCTGCAAACCTTGTTGCAGCGAAGCGGCCATTGCCCGTTCGTCTTCGATCACGAGGATGCGCATTGCCGACGACCCTAGGACGATCGAGACCAATTGCATATTGGCTGATAGACATGGTCCCGATGTACCGATCTGTGCTGACATCGCGAATGACGGGTTTCGCCGTGGCCGTTGTTTTGACCCTGATCACCAGTCTGGCCCCGCCAGCCGGAGCCCTTTCCTCAGCGCCTACCGAACGGGCCGCTATCGGCCGACTCTATTTCGCAGCCTTCGATCGACCCGCGGATGCAGCCGGACTCGACTACTGGCATGCGGCCCTTCGGCAGGGCATCGATCTCAACTCGATTGCGGGATACTTTGTTCGGTCCGAAGAGTTCCAGGTCACGTACGGAAACGTGGACAACGAGGCGCTCGTCACGCTGATCTACAACAACGTGCTCGACCGGGCACCTGACCCTGAAGGCTTGGCCTATTGGGTCGGGCTCCTCGACGACGGCCACAGACCTGGCACCATTCTGAACGGATTTGCACAGAGTGCGGAGTTCATCTCAAACCAGGAGCCGTCCGAACCAGCCCACATCCTGATGCTCGGCGACTCCATCTTTCACGGCATTCGACTGCTCGAAATCCCGGTCGCCGACGCGTCGATGACCTTCATGACCGAGGAGGGAAGGCAGGCGAGCACGCTTCCGACGCTCATCCACACCTCGATCACCAACGGCTCCTTGGCCGACGCCGACCTGGTCGTCATCCACTTGGGCACCAACGGATGGTCGCCCGAGTATCCCGCCATGTTCGATCAGCAACTGGCGATCCTGGCACCCAAGCCAGTTCTCATTGTGAATACCGAGGTCGCCCGGCCGTGGGAATCCGCGGCCAACGATGCGCTGGCCGCGATCGCCGCCCGGAACCCCAACGCCACGTTGGTGAACTGGAACGCTGCGGTCGCTACCCACCCTGAGTGGATGCGGGCCGACGGGGTTCATCCGAACAGCGAGGGCCTCAAAGCCCTCGCTGGTCTTATTGAGGGAGCAGCCTCGGGGATCTACTGAATGTCCAGGTCGACCCGATGGGTGACCGACTTCGACTCACCCTTGTAGTTCTTGTACGACACCGTCACGTCGAAACTCTCCTGGCCCGCCTCGATCAAATCGGGATCGATCCAGATCCGAGCCACATCGGACTCACCGGCATTCAACACATGGTCGTGATGCAAACTGGTGAACGAGGTCTGGGGGTAATAGACCGGCAGGTCGGTTCCGCTCACCGCGACCGACAGGTTGGTGTTCAGCGGTGAAAGGCCCTTGTAGCCAAACTCGATCCAGTTGCCCGAGCTGTCACCGGTGCTGTTCGCAACGACATTCTCGGTCAGGATCAGGAAGTCGTCACCCTTGTAGTCTTTATTGGAGAACTTGAGGCGCCCCATGTAGGTCCGGTAGCGACCGTCTTCAACGCGATCGTCGTCATCGCCAAATGCGGCGGAATCGTGGGTGGTGTATTCCACGTAGACCGATGCCCACTTGACACCGTTGTTCGACGAGGTCGTCGTTGCCTTGAAACTGGTGAAGTCGATTTCGTTGGTCGACAGATCGGCATCGGTCCCCAGACTGGTGAACCCGTCGTGGTTCTCCGGATACTCGATGATGATGCCCTGGGACTCAGGAACAACGGTGACCTTCACATCATGAAAGTCCTGAAAGCCTGTCCATGAGAGGCTCACCCAGGCCGAAGACCCGGCAACCCAGCTGATGTCCTTGTCCGATAGGAGAACTGGGACGCCGTGGTCTTGGTCGTCATCGCGATCTTTGTCGGCGGCTGCGGGCGAAGCCAGCATGGCCATCGTCAGCACCGACACGGCTGCAAGAGAGAGGCTCCTACGAATGCTCATGATGTGCTCTACGGCGTGTTCGCGTCGGTTCTGGACGAAGAGGGAGTTTCCACCCATTTGACCGAGTTCTTGATGGGTCGCCGGACCTACTCAGTCCCTCAGACAACTCGACTGGTACTCGAACAGAACTGCATCACGGAAGTCCTGCCGGGCAGCGAGGTCGGACAGAAACCGCCGATAGTCCTCAGCGGAGGTCCCCGACCGGGCCAGGTGCTCTTCCTGGGCCGGCTCGATATCACCAGGATCGGTGAAGGTTCGCCGCTGGAGCTCACAGAGCCAGGCAGCATGAACGATCACCAGTTCCTCGATGGCCGGTTCCAGCGTTACCTCTGGTTCAGCAATGAGAGTGTCGGGGACGGTCGGTGCGACCTCGGGTACAGACTCGTCGACCCCAAAGGGGATTGTGGAGGCTGATTCTCCTGACGCGGAACAACTCACCGCGCCCAGAGCAGCGACGAATGCGATGAAGAGGCGAGGACTGGCCACTCCCCTTCTGTCGGCTGAATCGGCCTGTAGTCAAACGCGGGTTCTTGACCCGTGGCCAAATAGTCCTTTCGGTCCTCTGCACTCAACAGGCTTCCTGCCGAAGGGAGACGAGATGTCTGTGACCGACCCCTTGGCCCCCGCGCCTTCAGTCCTGCTCGTCGATCAGGTGTGGCTGCGGATTCAAGCGCGCTTGGAACACCGGCTCGGCCGCCTCGAACGGCTCACGATCGAGCTGTTCGAACGCCGGCTGACCGGGGAGGAGATCGCGGAGTCGCTCCAGCTCACGCGCGGGCTGGCCGCCACCCTGGCAACCCTTGGGATTTCGACCGCAGCCGACCTGATTCGAATGGTTGGCAACACGCTTGATCAAGGTGAACTCGACTCAGGTGAATCGATCGCGCTTTCGAACTTGCTGAACGATGCTCGACTCGCCATCAGTGCAACGGTCAACGACGTCCGCAATCGGGTTCCCACCGGTCGCCACCTCTTGGTGGTGGGACCATCCTCGATCGAAGGTGACCAACTCATGTGGGTTGGGTTCACCCGCGGCATGAGGGTCTCAAACCATGAGAACGGCCTGCGGCCCCTGGGGGCGGGCGAACGGCCGCCTGACGTTGTGGTCGTCATCGCTCCCGACCCCGACCTCGGTGCCGCTCGACCTCTCCTGCGGGCCGTTGAGCAGTCGTTCTACAACGTTCCCGTGATCGCCATGAGTTCGGCCAACACCCTTTCTCAGCGGCTCCGAGCAGTAGAACACATCACGACGATCATGCCGCTCGACTCGCATCCGGACGAGTTGATGGATGAGATCAACCTGCTCGGCGCTCGCAAGCGAAAAGAAGCGTCGCTCCTGATGCTTGGCCGTTCCGCCGAGTGGTTCTCGGCCAAGATGACCGAACAGGGGCTTCCGGTACGCGCCGAACGTTCCGTCAGCTCGTTGTGGCGGGCGCTTCACACTGAAGACATCGAGATGGTGGTCATCATTCAGGACGCCTTCACGATGTCGGCGCGTGAACTGATCGAACTCATGCGAAGCGACATCACGACCCGTGAGGTGGGGGCGATCGTGGTCGGCCCGACCTCGACCGACGAAGTCGACCAGCTCCTCCTGGCCGGCGCTGACGCCGTGTTCAGTGGTGAACGCACCAGCGAGATAGCTGCGGTGCTCCGATCACGCCTGAACCGTCGCCACACCCATCAGACGATAGGCTTGTCCGAGAAGCAGAATTCGGTGCTTCCGTGGCAACCGGCCCTGGTTCTGATCGAGCGCATGCTCACCGGAGCGATGCGTCGCAGCTCACCGGTCGGCCTTGCGCTCATTCAGCTTCCCGTGGACCAGCGGTCCGAGAGGGACAAGGAGATCTCCCAGGAGTTTCGTCGGGGCGACCTGGTGGCCCGGCTCGATGACAAGCACATCGTGGTCCTGCTCGATGCCGTCA
>JBLYYW010000151.1:0-3574 GCA_048550155.1 Acidimicrobiales bacterium
GGCATACCGAACCCCAAAGCCCGAATGAAGAACTTCCCCCACGAATTCTCCGGAGGTATGCGGCAGCGGGTAGTGATCGCCATGGCGATCGCCAACAACCCCGACCTCATCATCGCCGACGAACCAACCACCGCACTCGACGTAACCATCCAGGCTCAGATTCTCGACCTGCTACGAACCGCCCAACGCGAGACCGACGCCGCGGTCGTCCTGATCACCCACGACCTCGGAGTGGTCGCCGGCCTCGCCGATCGAGTGGCGGTGATGTACGCCGGGCGGATTGTCGAACACGGTCCCGCCCCCGAACTCTTCTATCGAAGCCGAATGCCGTACACCATCGGTCTTCTCGGCTCGCTCCCCCGACCCGACCAGGATTCTGATGACCCGCTCACCCCGGTCGAGGGAAACCCGCCGTCGCCACTGGCGCTGCCGCCGGGATGCACCTTCATGCCTCGGTGTCCGATCGCCATCGACGCCTGCGAATCAACCGAGCCCGAGCTGAGCTCCACCGACCGGCCTCACCACACCGCGGCATGCCACCGAATCGGCGACATCGCCGGTGGATTGGACCCCTTCGCCGAACCGACCAAGTTGGTCATCCAAGAACAGGCCGTCCCCGACAGCACAATTCCGCGCGAGGAACGTTCAACGGTCCTGTTGGTTGAGGACATCGTCAAGACTTTTCCGCTGACCAAGGGCGCCATCCTGAAGCGACGGGTCGGCACGGTCCACGCCGTCGATGGCGTCAGCTTCGACATTCGCGAGGGCGAAACGCTTGGCCTCGTTGGTGAATCGGGGTGTGGCAAGACCACCACCGTCATGCAGATCCTCGAGTTCGCCGCGCCGGAAGAGGGGCGGATCGTGGTGCTGGGCAAAGACGCCGGGACCGTCGGCCGCCGGGCACGTAGAGAGATTCGCCGTGACGTCCAGGTGGTGTTCCAGGACCCCATGGCGTCGCTCGATCCGAGAATGCCGATTCACGACATCCTGGCCGAGCCGCTCAAGTACAACGACTACCCACGGGACCGAATCGATTCCCGGGTCAGCGAACTGATGAAACTCGTGGGCCTGGAACCGGCCCACGCCAATCGCTACCCCCGGAATTTCTCAGGAGGCCAGCGCCAGCGGATAGGGATCGCCCGAGCCCTCGCGCTGGAACCCCAGCTGCTCGTCCTCGACGAGCCGGTGTCGGCTCTCGATGTGTCGATCCAGGCCGGGGTGCTCAACCTGTTGGACCGTCTCCGCGTCGACCTGGGCTTGGCCTACTTGTTCGTGGCCCACGATCTCTCGGTCATCCGCCACATCGCGAATCGGGTGGCGGTGATGTATCTCGGCCGGTTGGTGGAGGTCGGCGACGTGGGCGAGGTCTTCGACCAGCCCCAGCACCCCTATACCCAGGCGCTGCTGTCGGCAATTCCGGTCCCCGATCCCATCAAAGAACGAGCCCGCGAGAGGATTCTCCTCGAGGGAGACCTTCCTTCACCTGCGGATCCACCGTCGGGGTGCCATTTTCACAGCCGCTGTCCTCTGTACCTCACGCTTTCGGACCAAGAGCAGGTGCGGTGCCGCACTGAATCCCCACGGATAGAGGGCATCGCCGACCAACGGCAGGTGGCCTGCTGGTATCCGGCAGCTCGCAATGTCTTCTGAACCTGTCTTCTGAACCTGTCAATCCGGTGACGATTCGGCTCAACACCTCCCATAATTGGGTGACTCTGTCCATCACGAATACCCTCGGACCACCCAAAACCTGAGGAGGATCCTCGTGAGAAAACTATTAGCACTGCTATCCCTTTTGATGGCGTTCGCGCTTGTCGCGGCAGCCTGCGGCAGCGACGATTCCGGCGGCGAAGCGTCGGACGGAACCGTCGAATCCGGAGAAGGATCCGATGACAGCGGAGATGGCGAGAGCTCCGACGACGGAGAGGCCTCCGACGACGGCGAGTCATCCGACGACGGAGAGTCCAGTGACGACGACGGCGAGACCGGCGGCGCCAAGCTGCCCTTGAGCGACATGAATCCCCAGCCCCGTGACGCCCTCATGGACGGCGGCGAACTGCGCTTCGCCGTCTCGCTGTTCCCGGGGAACTGGCTGGGCCTCAACGTCGACGGCAACACCGTGACACTGAACACCATCGACCAGTTCACAATGCCGACCAACTGGACCTACGCAGCCGATGCCAGCTTCGTGCCCAACCCGAACTTCGTTGAGAGCTTCGATGTGCAGGATCCAACCGACGAGGTTGGCCAGGTCGTCACCCTCAACCTCAACCCGAATGCTGTCTGGAACAGCGGCGACGTCATCGACTGGGAGGACTATGAAGCCTCGTGGAAGGCCTGCAACGGCGAGCAGGAAGACTTCAACTGCGCCTCGACCGATGGCTACAACCAGATCGCATCGATCGAGCAGGGCGATAGCCCAACCCAGGTTGTCGTCACGTTCAAGAGCTCCTACCCAGACTGGTCGAACATTCTGACCACCGTGTACCCGGCTGACGGCATCAGCGACGCCACCACCTTCAACGAGGGCTGGGCCGGCAACGACAACTACAACGTCGACTGGCATACCGGGCCATTCATCTTCGAAAGCATCAATGATGCTGAGCGGATCCTCACGCTCACCCGCAACCCCAACTGGTGGGGCGACACCGCCCTGCTCGACACGGTGAGCTTCCGGGAGCTGCAGAACCCCGCCGACGTGCAGGCCTTCGCCAACGCCGAGATCGACGTCGTCGAGACCATGATTGACTCCAACTCGGTGAGCCAGGCCCAGAACCGGACCGATGGCGCAATTCGCACCGCCGGCTCACGCCAGTGGCGCCACTTCACCTTCAACTCCACCAGCGGAAATGTCCAGGATCTCGAGGTCCGTCAGGCAATCGTGAAGGCCACCAACCGAGTTGCCATCGCCCAGTCCGACCTCGCCGGGCTGCCGGTGAATGCTGAAGAGCTCATGCTCGGCAACCACTTCTTCCTCACCGGCCAGGAGGGGTATGTCGACAACTCCGGCAACTTCACCTACGACCCCGACGCAGCCATGGCACAACTCGATGCGGCCGGCTGGGTGCTCCCCGACGGTGGAGACGTTCGTGAGAAGGACGGCGTTCCGCTCGAGATCAACTACGCCATGCTCACCGGTGTTGCCACATCCGAGAACGAGGGCAAGCTGCTGCAGAGCGACCTCGCCAAGGTGGGCGTGCAGCTCAACCTGGTGAACACCCCGACCGACGACTTCGTGTCCACCCTGGTGGGTGGAACGTTCGACATCATCGCGTTCACCTGGCAGGGCACGAACTATCCCATGGCCAACGTTCGCCAGATCTACGGTGCTGCGTCGGAAGGCTCAACTGAACCGAGCGACTCGAACTTTGCGCAGCTGGTCACCCCGGCTCTGGAAGAACTGATCCCTCAGATCGACACCGAGCCTGACTTCGCGACCCGCGTCGACCTCACCAACCAGGCCGACAAGATCATCTGGGATCAAGTCCACACCCTGCCGATCTACCGTCGCCAGTCATTCACGGCAGTGCCGGAGAACCTCGCCAACTTCGGCGCCGCCACGTTCGAGAGCTAC
>JBLYYW010000152.1:0-2901 GCA_048550155.1 Acidimicrobiales bacterium
CAGGGTGGCCGCCACCAGGGGAATGAGCAATCGTCGCATCATGGATTCTCCTCGGTGGGCACATTCGGCTCCACTCAACCGTTTTGACGATTGCAATTCTGTTCAGGTTCCCAACGCAACCACCTGGTCCGTTCCGGGTTCGCGTGGTGCCCTCGGGCGACCAGATCAACTCGCAATGCAGACGGTTGACCGGCAATGGCGCAGCGTCGAGTTGTCGATCCCGGTAGCGAGGCCGGGGAATCCCGCGCCTGTCACCCGCGGAGTGGGAGTTGGTCGTCTGCCTTAGTAACCCTGTGGTTTTGATGCGCGATCGTCGGGCTCGGCCACAGACGAGGAGACTGTCATGGCAAAGCACGAGAAACGAGTGGCGGGGGTGGCCGTACTGACGGTCGCCGCCGCACTAGCGATGGGTACAGCACCAGTCGGTGCGGGCGCGCGCACGTCGTCGCACGGCGTGTTCAGAGAAACCAGTGCGGGGTCCTCTGCGGGCTACGACATCCACGGTTCGGTGAAGATGACGATCAGCTCGTCCCGAACCTCGGTCAAAGTCAGCGTTGTCGGTCTCGACCCAGGCAAGGCATACGGCTCACATCTTCACAACGGGACATGCGCGTCCGGTGGTGGTGGCCACTATCAGGATGTCGAAGGTGGGGCGACGGTTCCGCCGAACGAGCTGTGGCTCAGCTCGGGCACAACCGGCTTGACCCCCAACCGTGGCGGTGTCGCTCACGGAAACGGAACGGCCCCGTGGGCGGCTCGTATTGCGAGCGAATCGACCAACGCCAAGTCGGTGGTTGTACACGAACCGGGTAGTGGCGTGAGAATCGCCTGCGCCGATCTGCAATGACCCAGCGACCGCAGATGGTCGAGCGGGGTGCCCGTCCGACGTCGGTGGTCAACGAGGTGGGTGAGCGCTTGTGGGTGCTGATCGTGGCCGGCATCCCGATCGGGGTTGTGGTCGCGGGTGCAGGGAGCCGCCTCGCTATGTATGTGTTGCGGCTCACGTCTCCCGACGACGTGCGCGGGCGCATTAGTGACGACGGGTTCGAGATCGGACGGTTCACGCTGGGCGGGACCTACAACCTGTTGGTGCTCGGTGCCGCGGTCGGAGTGGTCGGGGCGGCTGCATATCGGGCGGTTGCACCTTGGTTGATAGGTCCCATCTGGTTCCGGCGGTTCACCGTGGCGGCAGCGTCGGGAGCGGTGGTCGGATCGATGCTGGTTCATGCAGATGGGATCGACTTCCACGTGTTGAAGCCGCAGTGGCTCGCGATCGGGCTGTTCGTCGCACTGCCTGCCGTCTTCGGTGCCGCCATCGCAGCCGGCGTGGATCACCTGGCGCAGCAGAGTACGCCGAACCGATGGCAGCGCTGGTTGCTACCCGCCGTGCTCGTCGTTGCGTTCCCACCGGTGATCTTCTTCGTCACGATCGCAGCGGCGACCTTGGTCGTGTGGGTCCCCATCCGTCGTCTCATCGCAAGAGCTGGCAGCGTGCCCACCGCGGCTGGCCTCGCGATCCGCGCCGGCTGGTTGGCCGTTGCGGTGTTGGGCCTCGTTGCGCTGATCGGTGACATCCAGGCGCTGACGTGATCAGGGATCGCCGCCGAGCGGCCGCTCAGTCTTGATCGGGGGGTTGGTCGAAGTCACGATCATCCATGTCTCGGCTGGCTGCTTCTCGCATCTGCTGATCGAGTCGGCGATTGAGAGTGAGGAGTCGCCCGATGATCGGGAGGACCAGCAGATTCACGCCGTGGAGGAGTCCGATGATCAGCAGGATCCCGCCTATGCGGACGATGCTCAGCTGCACCTGCTCGGCACCGACCTGAGCAGACCATTCACTTGGCCGATCGATCGTTGTCGTGAACAGAATGTAGGCAGAGAAAATGAGGTAGTAGGCGAAGTCGGTGAGCACGATGAAGCTCTTGCCCGTCGACGGGTTCGACCGGAACACATCTGCCGCATAGCTGCGTCCGAAGCGTTTGATGAACGGCCCCAGGATCAATGCGATCGCACTGAGTAGAGCGAAGTTGGCCAGTTCCAGAATCCACCAGTCCATGTGAAGTTCTCCTTGTCTAGTGATGAGGGCGGCGCACGCGAGAGCGAGCGACGCTGCGGTTGTTCCGGCGGCGATCAGGAGGCGACGCCTTCCATGTCGTCGCCGCCGGTCGGTGTCGATGCCGGTCTTGATCCGGGCGAACAGGTCGTCCGACGGTTCGACCTGTCCGCCGGCGTCACGGAGGGCGTCGGCGAGGAGACGTTCGAGGCGGCTGCTCATCGTTCCTCCAAGTTCAGCGCGGCCAGGTCCGGGACCCGTCGGAGGGTTGCAAGACCACGTTTGAGATGCGTCTTCACCGAGTTGGCGGACAGACCGAGGGTGTCGGCGATCTCTGCCACCGGCAATTCGAGCAGGTAGTGAAGTGCCAGGCAATCCCGCTGGCGTCGCGGCAGCAAACGCAGTGCGGCGATCACTCGTTGATGATCTTCGCGGTCGGTGATGGTCTCATCGACGCTCCCCGGGTCGAGGTCGATGGCCGGGGCGGCGTGTTTGATCGACAGCAGGCCTCGCCGGTTGTGGTCGCGGGCCAGATTCAACACGATCGAACGCAGATACGCAGCAGCCTTTGTGGGATCGTCGATGCGTTGCAGCGATCGTGACAGGCGGATGAACGCCTCTTGCACCACATCCTCGGCGGCATCCCGGTGATCGACGAAGAGCCGGGCCAGTCCCACGAGCGAGCGCGCATGCTCCCGATACATCGCGGCGATAACCGCATCAGGATCGGACCATTCGGCCGTCGCACACCCCCTGCTTCAGGAGAATCTGGTGCAACCGCCACGGTACCGCTGCGGGCCCATCAACCGTCATTGCGTTTCAGCCGACGACCGGTTCGGCGAACTCGC
>JBLYYW010000153.1:0-6887 GCA_048550155.1 Acidimicrobiales bacterium
CCAGGGAGAACGCTCCTTCCCAGACCGGCATCGTGTGCGCGAGCCGTTCTTCCCAGGTGGTGCCCTCGGCGGCGGCGAGCATGAGGCTTATCACTTCGGTGTCGGAGGAACTCATCAAACCTGCACCCCGGGCCAGCAACCCGTCCCGTAGGCGATCGGCGTTGGTGATGTTTCCGTTGTGGGCCACTCCAAGCGGACCGTGGAGCGTCTCGACCACGAACGGTTGCACATTGCGTTCGTTGTTCCCACCTGTGGTGGAGTATCGGGTGTGGCCGATGGCCATGGACCCGACCAACGGATCGAGCACACCCGGGCCAAAGACCGAACTGACCAGACCCTGAGCCTTGTGGACACGCACGGCACGACCATCGCTCACGGCGATTCCAGCCGCCTCTTGACCTCTGTGCTGTAGCGCGTGAAGACCGAAGAATGCGGCCCGAGCGGCGTCACCACCGGCGAGCGAAACGCCGAGGACGCCGCACTCCTCTTTGGGATGATCGGATTCGAACATGTGGGTGCCTTTTATGGGGTGGTTCGTTCGGGGAATGCCGACAGCGGTCATGTGATGGTGTCGGCGACGTCGGTCTGGGCCACCGACGCGGCGAGAAGCTCGGACAGGTTGGAGTGGATGCGTTCTCGGGCCGGTTGCTCACCGGCGACAAAAGTGGAACCCGTGAGACGTTCGTAGAGCTCGACGTAGCGGGCCGATGCCGCCTCCCACACCTCGTTCGGGAGCTCGGGAATCGGTCCATCGCCCGTGAAGCCGGTTGCCGAGAGGGCGAGCCGAACCGGTTCCTTGTCGAATGATTCGGGCACCAGGCCTTGGGCCAGACGCTCCTCCAGCGACGAGGCCGACCAAAACCGGCTGCTGTCGGGAGTGTGCATTTCATCGATGATCAGGAGCTCGCCAGCGGGACCCAACCCGAACTCGTATTTGGTGTCGGCCAGGATGAACCCGGCCTCGGCGGCGATTTCGGTTCCACGGCGAAACAGTTCGAGGGCGACCTTCTGGATCTCGGACCACAGGCCCGGTTCGACGAGGCCCGACGACGCTACCTCGTCCACGGTGGTGGGTTGGTCGTGGCCGCCTTCTTGGGCCTTGGTGGTCGGGGTGATCAGAGGTTCGGGCAGTGCTCCATGGTCCGGGATGCCGTCTGGCAGGTGGTAGCCGTACAAGACCCGCTCCCCCGCCTTGTAGCGGGGCAATACCGACGTGCTGGTGGAGCCGGTGAGCCGGCCGCGAACTACGACCTCAACCGGGAGGGGTGTGGCATCGATGGCGATGAGTGCGTTCGGGTCCGGCAGGCTGATCACGTGGTTCGCCACGATGTCGGAAGTGAGGTTGAACCACCACCACGCCAACTGATTGAGCACCTGCCCTTTGTTGGGGACCAAACCGATCACTCGATCGAACGCACTCAGTCGATCGGTGGTGACAAACAACCTTCGCTGATCAGGGAGTTTCCATGCCTCGCGGACCTTTCCGCTGGTGTGCCCGGGCAACCCGAAGGAGATGTTGTCCAGGGTTTTGGGTGCTCCCACGGGTGTAGTTTACCGCCTCGGGTCAGCTCCAAATGCGGACCTCGGAAACGGTTGTTCTGCTATCGCGTGGCCGGGCCGACGATGCGGTTGACATGACCCATCTTGCGGCCCGGTCTCGTCTCGGCCTTGCCGTAGAGATGCAGCGCAGCGGAGGGATCGAGCGCAAACCCGGCGATTTTTTCGATGTCGTCACCGATGAGGTTTTCCATCACCACGTCGACGTGCCGGTTGCCCTCCCCAAGGGACCAACCCGTGATCGCTCGGATGTGTTGTTCGAACTGGTCGATCACACAGCCGTTCTGCGTCCAGTGACCCGAGTTGTGCACACGAGGAGCCACTTCGTTCACCAGAAGGCCATCGGATGTCACGAACAACTCGACCCCCAAGACGCCGACATAGTCGAGTGCTTCCAGGATCGCACCGGCGATATCCAGCGCGTCACCACGAACAGCGTCACCGATCCGGGCAGGAACGGTGGTCGTGCGCAGAATCCCGTCTCGATGCACGTTTTCTCCGGGATCGAAACAGGCCACGTCCCCCGTGATGCTGCGAGCGGCGATCACCGAGACCTCGGAGCTGAAATCGATGAAAGCCTCCAGGATCGAGGCTCTGCCGGCCATTTCAGCCAACGCCATCGCGGCGTCGCGGCCGTCGAGGATGCGGACCTGGCCTTTGCCGTCGTAGCCAAACCGGCGCGTCTTGAGGATCGACGGTGTTCCCACCGTGTCTAGGGCCGCGGCCAATGAAGCCGCATCGTCGACCGCCGCATACGGCGCCACCCTCAGCCCAACTCCGCTGAGGAAGTCCTTTTCGGTCAGTCGATCCTGGCTGACTCGCAGCGCATCTCGGTTGGGCCGGATGAGAACGACCGATTCGAGCGCATCGAGCGCTGCCGCCGGGACGTTCTCGAACTCGTAGGTGACGACATCAACAGATTGCCCGAAAGCGACAAGTGCGTCGCCGTCGTCGTAACTGGCACTGGTCACGCGGTCCGCAACGTGCCCCGCCGGTGGATTGGCGCCCGGTTCGAAGATATGACACCTGAACCCCAGCCGGGCTGCTGCTACCGACAGCATCCGCCCGAGTTGTCCGCCGCCCAGGATTCCGATCACCGAACCGACGGCCAGCGGGTCAACCATCCTCGGGCGCCTCGGGAATCGAAGCGGAAAGGGCAGCTCGCCATTGGTCGAGACGCTCGGCCAATGCGGGGTCGCCCGTCGCTAGAATGCCGGCCGCAAAAAGGCCGGCGTTGGCAGCACCCGAGGCTCCAATGGCCATGGTGGCGACGGGAAAGCCCCGAGGCATCTGGACGATCGAATACAGGCTGTCAACCCCTGACAACGCTGTGGTGTGAACCGGTACTCCGATGACGGGAACCCGGGTCTTGGACGCCATCATGCCGGGGAGGTGGGCCGCTCCCCCGGCCCCGGCGATGATCACCTTCAAACCGCGCTCCACAGCCGTGGTACCGAATTCCCACAGCCGATCGGGGGTGCGATGGGCCGAGACGATCCTGGTTTCGTACCGAACCGAGAGGGAATCGAGAATGTCTGCGGCTTCGCGCATGGTGGGCCAGTCCGACTGGCTACCCATGACGATTGCGACCTCTACATCTGGCATTGCGGATGACCTACCTCTCAGTGCAGCGTCAAACTATCAGCGGCGATGGGGGCTCATGCCGTTCGGTCGGATGCGTGAACTTGCGATGGAATTGTGCCACCAAGGGCGCCGATGCATCGGGAGGTCGGCGGGCTAGGCGGCTCGGACTCCGGCCCGGAAGAGGGGGAGGCAATTGCCGCTCGGGGCGCGGCCTCGGAGAGGATCCTGCCAGTCGTGAATGTGGTTCTCGGGGTGGGGCATCAGGCCAAGGATCATCCCGGTGGGATCGGTGACACCGGCAACATCGCCGGCAGACCCGTTGGGGTTGTTGGGATAGCCGCCCGCCTCGTAGCGCAGAACCACGCCGTCGCGTTCGGTTAGTTGGTTCAGGTCGCCTGAAACGAAACGCCCCTCTCCGTGAGCTACCGGGCAACGAAGGGGTTCGGTGAGTTCGGCGGTCCAGACGCTCGCCGGGCTCGGGTGCAATGTGACCCACCGGCATTCGAACCGCTCGGAACTGTTCTCCGCCAACGTCGATGGCGTCTCCTCACCGGGTAGGAGGCCGGTCCGGACCAGCGCCTGGAAGCCATTGCAGACACCGAAGACTGGTTTGCCGGCATCCACCGCTTCCCGTAGTTGGTCACCGAACCAACCAATGAGATCGAGGCCGAGAAGGCGGCCGGCACCAAGGGCGTCGCCGTAGCTGAAGCCTCCGGGAATGGCGAGAATCTGATAGTCACTCAGACGATGACCTCCCTGGCGGAGGTCGGCCATGGGAACGGTTTCGGGGTCGCCGCCCGCCAGTCGGAACGCGTCGGCCAGGTCGGCGTCTCGGTTGGTGCCGAGGGCGTGGGGAATCAGCACGCGGGGTCGGGTCATTGGATGTGTCCTCGGTAGGCGCTTTCGATGTCGGCCAGGCTGACCGTCATCTCGCCGATCACGACCGTGTCGCTGTCGGTGGTGACGCCAATCCTGCGCGCACCGGGCACCGAGTCGAGCGCTCCGGCATTCGACGGAGCCACCTCCAGAAGGTAGCGAGCGGCCCGTTCGCCGAACAACACATAGGGGTCGCTGGAGAGGAATTGGTCGTCCAGAAGGAGTCCGGTTCGCCCGGCGAATGCCCACTCGGCGGCCGCCACGGCGAGGCCCCCGTCGGACAGATCGTGTCCCGATTCCACCACGCCGTCGGCGATCAGGTTCGCGACGGCTCGGTGTGTTGCGAGAGCCACCGGAATCGGCGGCGGGACCGGGCCAGCCGTGCCGTGGGCGATCTCGGGGTGAATCTCTTCGTAGTGTGAACCTCCGAGCGCACCGACAGGGGGGCCGATGAGCCAAACATCGTTGCCCGGTTTCACGACGCCGGTGAGCGGAACGGTGGCAGGATTGTCGACGATTCCCACAGCCGTGATGACCAACGTTGGCGCAACCGGGTCCGGAGTGCCGTCGGGTCTCACGAACTCGTTGTAGAGACTGTCCTTGCCCGACACGAACGGGGCTTTGAAGTGCATCGCAGCGTCATGACACCCTCTGCACGCAGCGACGATTTGGCCGAGTGCCTCGGGATTGGTGGGTTTTCCCCATGCGAAGTTGTCGAGCAGCGAAAGCTGATGAGGATCTGCTCCTCCGAGCACCACGTTCCGCACGGCCTCGTCCACTACATGCCAGGCCATGGCATAGCTATCGAGGTCGCCGATCAACGCGTTGACGCCGATACCGATCGCCATGGCCTTCCCGCTGTTGGTACCGGGAGGGACTTGGGTGGTGCCGTCGGCGGGGCCATCACCTTCGGGTCCGCCGTAGGGCCGCACCACGGTGCCGCCCATGATCTCGTGGTCGAAGGTGCGTACGACGTCCTCGTTCGATCGAATACTGGGGTGGGACAGGAGCTTGAGAAGATCGCCGACCGGGTCGAGCGTGTCGGCCACGGCGTCCGAAGGTGATCTCGGTGTGGTGGCCAGGACCGTGGCCTCCATGTGGCGTTTGGGGCGACCGTCGTGCAAGAACCCACAATCGATCTCGATCACTGGATCTTCGCCGTCGAGAACCGTGAGGACGCCGTCCCCGGTGAAGGCTCCGATCACGGCTGCGTCAACACTCCATTTGGCAGCCAGCTCCAGCAGCGGCCCGGGATCGGGCACGGCGAGCACCATTCGCTCCTGGGCCTCGCTGAGCCACACCTCCCAGGGCGCCAATCCCGAGTACTTTCTGGGAACCAGCTTCAGATCGACCCGAGCGCCGAGTTCCTCAGCCATCTCCCCAACTGCGGAACTCAGGCCGCCGGCGCCACAGTCGGTGATGGCGGTGTAGAGCTTCGCATCGCGGGCCTCCAGCACAACATCGATCAGACCCTTCTCGACGATCGGATCACCGATCTGCACCGATGAACCAGCCACCTCGGCGGTTTCTGCCCCCATCGTCTGGCTGGAGAAGGTTGCGCCACCAACGCCATCTCGCCCCACCGCGCCGCCCAGGACCACGATGTTGTCGCCTGCCGCCGCGTTGGTGGGATTCGATCCCGAGGGCAACAGGCCGATGCAGCCTGCGAACACCAGAGGTGTGGTGACATAGCGGGGGTCGTGGATGATGGCACCGGCGATATTGGGAACGCCGATCTTGTTGCCGTAGTCACCGACGCCGGCAACCACACCGTCGCGAATGCGCCGCGGATGTAGGACGCCGTCGGGGAGTGACTGAGGTGGGGTGTCTTCAGATCCGAAGCACAAGACGTCGGACACCGAGATCGGCTTGGCCGACACGCCGAGGATGTCTCGCACCACTCCCCCGACCCCGGTGTTCGCACCACCGAAGGGTTCGAGCGCCGACGGATGATTGTGGGTCTCGGCCTTCAGTGCGATGTCGAACTCGTCGTCGAACTTCACGATCCCGGCGTTGTCGACAAAGGCGCTTCGCACCCAAGGAGCGCCGATGGCGTCGGTAGCGGCTCGAAGGTACGTGTTGAGCAGGCCATCCACGTGGGTGGTTGATCCATCGGCTTCGGTGACCGTGATGTGTGCCCGGAACGTCTTGTGGGCGCAGTGTTCGCTCCAGGTCTGGGCGAGCGTCTCCAGTTCGGCGTCCGTGGGATCTCGTTCCAGCGTCTCGTAGTGGGCGGAGATGACCTCCATTTCCTCAGGGTCGAGGCCGAGACGGCGCTGAGCGTTCAACGTTGCGAGCGCTTCGGTCGAGAGGCCCCGCACCGGTACGACCTCTGTCGCGGGGGCCCCGGCGATCGAGCCCACGAAGCTGGGCTCCAGCCGACCGTTTGCCCACCGTTCGATGACCTCGTTGTGCAACACCCGGTCGGAAAGCCGCTGCAGCTGCTCGGCGGAGAGTTCGCCCCGGACGATCCATCGCGTTCCCACCGTCGCCGCCTCAACCGGGATCCCCGCATCATTGGAGGCCCGAACCAATTCGGCGCCTTCGCGGTCGGTCACACCCGGACGGAGGCCCGTCTCGATCTGCAGCTCGCCAGCTGATGGCTTGGCCCTGGTACCGGTCTCGGCCCCTTCCCACCAGCCATGAACAGGGTCGATACAAAACGTGGTTGCAACCTGTGTGAGCTGGGCACTGCTGATGTCGCCCCGCAGGTGTACGAGCCGATAGCGAACCAGCGCCTCAACCGGCAGGTCGAAGAGAGCAGCGCTGGCAACCGCTTCGGCGTCCTCGTGAGCCGGACCGACAACGAATTCATATGTTTCCACCGTTTGGCAACCCCCGATTCCGCGGTTTTCAGTTCTATCGCCTAG
>JBLYYW010000154.1:0-3471 GCA_048550155.1 Acidimicrobiales bacterium
GAGCGGAGATCGCTGCTGGCCGGCTGATCCAGCCCAAGGTCGAAGCCGAGATCGCCTTCGTTCTGGGCCAAGACCTCCCTCACCCCGACACCACCCAGGCCGAGGTCATGCAGGCGATCGACTTCGCGGTGGCGGCGATTGAGATCGTCGACTCCCGTATCGCCGACTGGCAGATCTCGTTCTTCGACACCGTGGCCGACAACGGTTCGTCCGGATTGTATGTGCTCGGCTCTCGACCGGTCAGCCTCGACGAGTTCGATCCGATCGCCTGTGGCATGGTGATCGAGAGCGGTGGCGAGCCGGTCTCGGTTGGTGCGGGAAGCGCCTGCTTGGGCAGCCCCATCAGCGCCGCCGCGTGGCTGGCCCGCACAATGGCCAAAGCTGGACACCCCCTGAGGAGTGGCGACACCATCCTGTCCGGTGCTCTCGGCCCGATGGTCAGCGCCAACCCAGGCGACGCCTTCGAAGCCCGGATCTCGGGATTGGGCTCGGTCAGCGTTTCGTTCCAAGGAGCACCCTCATGAACCGACTTCCTCTTTCCCAGATGGCCGAGATCGCCGACGAAGGTGCACGCACCGGTACCGCGATCGCACAGTTCACCAACGACTACGAACTTGACGTTCCCGACGCCTACGCCGTGCAGGCGCTGTCCATCGCGCGCCGAACCGCACGGGGCGAAAGGGTGGTGGGCGTCAAGATGGGGCTCACCTCTCGAGCCAAGATGGCCCAGGTCGGAGTCGACTCGGTGATCTGGGGGCGCCTCACCGATGCGATGATGCTGGCCGATGGCGCGCCGCTGTCACTCGGCGAGTACGTACACCCGCGCGTCGAACCGGAGATCGCATTTCTCATGGAGCGCCCGCTGTCCGGGTCTGTTACCGGCATGCAAGCGATGGCGGCCGTGGGCGGCGTCGCTGCCGCCGCCGAAGTGATCGATTCGCGGTATGAGAACTTCAAGTTCGCCCTGCCCGATGTCATCGCCGACAACTCGTCGTCATCGGGCTTCGTGGTGGGGGAGTGGTGCGATCCGCGGACCCCGATCGACAACCTCGGAATCGCCCTGTCAGAGGATGGCCGCAACCAACAGGTTGGCTCCAGCGCAGCGATCCTGGGCAACCCGGTGCGATCGCTCGTGGAAGCGGCCCGAATGGTCGCCGAAGCCGGCCTCAGTCTCGAACCTGGCTGGATCGTGCTCGCCGGTGGTGCCACCGCCGCCGTTCCGTTGGCCGCTGGATCTTCGTATCGCGTCTCTGTCGAGGCGCTCGGACGTGTCGGCTTCGCCGTCACCGATTGAAAGAAGGAATCACATCATGGCTACCGCCGCAATCGTCGGCCCCGGAAACATCGGGACCGATCTCATGTACAAACTGATCCGTTCGCCGAACATCGAACCTCGGTGGATGATCGGGGTTGACCCGGCGTCGGAGGGGCTCAGCCGGGCCCGCGCCGAAGGTCTGGAGACCTCGGCCGACGGCGTGGATTGGCTGCTCGCCCAGCCCGAGCTCCCCGACATCGTCTTCGAGGCAACATCGGCCTATGTCCACGTGCGCAACGCCAAGCGCTACGAGGAGGCGGGGATTCGAGCAGTTGATCTGACCCCTGCAGCCCGGGGGCCCTACGTGGTGCCGCCGGCGAACCTGCTCGAACACATCGACAAAATGAACGTCAACATGGTCACCTGCGGCGGCCAGGCCACCATTCCCATGGTGCACGCCGTCTCGCGGGTTGTTCCGGTCGACTATGCCGAGATCGTGGCCACCGTTTCATCGGCGTCGGCGGGCCCGGGGACACGGCAGAACATCGACGAGTTCACCGCGACAACCTCGAAGGCCGTCGAAGTGATCGGCGGTGCCACTCGCGGCAAGGCGATCATCATCTTGAACCCGGCCGAGCCGCCATTGATGATGCGCGACACCATCTACTGCTCGATCCCACTCGACGCTGACACCTCGGCGATCGAGACATCGGTCCGTTCAGTGGCAGCCGAAGTGGCCGAGTATGTACCGGGCTACCGGCTGGTTGCCGACCCCCAATTCGACGTTCCCTTTGGCGACACCGGCACCGGCAGGGTTGCCATCTTCGTTGAGGTGGAAGGGGCCGGAGACTTCCTTCCCCCCTACGCCGGGAATCTCGACATCATGACCGCCGCCGCCACCAAGGTCGGCAACGAAATCGCCAAGTCACTACGTATCAAGGAGACCGTGTGATGCCGTTCTCAGACCAACTCGACGTTCGCGTCACCGACACATCGCTGCGCGACGGGTCCCACGCCAAACGCCATCGGTTCACCGAAACTGAGGTGAGGGCCATCGTGGGTGCCCTCGACGACGCCGGCATGCCCGTCATCGAAGTAGCCCACGGCGACGGGCTGGGCGGCTCGTCCTACAACTACGGGTTCTCGCTGGTCGATGAGCAGGTGCTCATGAAGGCTGCGGTCGACGAAGCCAG
Organism: Acidimicrobiales bacterium; assembly: GCA_048550155.1. GTDB lineage: Bacteria > Actinomycetota > Acidimicrobiia > Acidimicrobiales > SZUA-35 > JABDIY01. The sequence goes on from JBLYYW010000154.1 coordinate 2,449, forward strand.
AAACGCCAAGATTGCTGCACTGATGCTTCCCGGACTGGGTGTGAAGGACGACATCAAAGCTGCGCACGACCTCGGTGTGTCGATCATTCGGATTGCGACCCACTGCACCGAAGCCGACATCTCCGAGCAGCACTTCCGTCTGGCCCGGGAGCTCGATCTGGAAACCGTGGGCTTCCTCATGATGGCTCACACCGTCGGTCCAGATGTCCTGGCCGCTCAGGCCAGGATCATGGCCGATGCTGGTTGCCAGTGCGTGTACGTGGTCGACTCGGCCGGTGCCATGATCCTCGACGACGTGACCGAACGGGTGGCCGCCGTCGTGGCAGAACTCGGCGATGACGCCCAAGTCGGGTTTCACGGCCACGAGAACCTGTCGCTGTCGTTGGCAAACACGATTCTGGCGATCCGGGCCGGAGCGGTGCAGGTCGATGGTTCGACCCGACGGTTCGGTGCTGGTTCGGGGAACACCAGCTGCGAGGCACTTGCCGCCGTCACCGACCGCATCGGAATTCGCACTGGCCTCGACGTGGTCAGGATGATGGATGCCGCCGAGGACGTGGTTCGCCCGATCATGGATGAGGAGTGCGTGCTCGACCGGCTCTCGCTCACCATGGGGTACGCCGGTGTGTGTTCGAGCTTCCTAAAACACGCCTATCGGGCGGCCGAACGCTACAACGTCTCCGGCGCCGAGATCCTCATGGAATGCGGCCGGCGTGGCCTGGTTGGCGGACAAGAGGACCAGATCATCCAGATCGCCTCCACCTTGGTCGATTCACACTGACAGGAGTCGATTTCGGCTGTGCTGAAGTTGTTGTTGCCGCCATTCTCGCCAGAACCGGTCTGGGGTGGGGGTTCGTTTGAGGCTGTGGGCGTGGGTTAGGTCCCGCCTTATAGCGACAACGTGTGGGGCGTGAAAAAGAGCTCGGGTTCGGTCGAAGATCAGGTACCGGGTGGACTTGGGGATTGCGTCGATGGTGTAGACACCGCGGCGGAGGCGGCGGACCCTTCCGTTTCTGATCTCCC
>JBLYYW010000155.1:0-18293 GCA_048550155.1 Acidimicrobiales bacterium
AGCTTCACCGCCGGCGGCAAACTCGCTCGAGCTGAGCGACATTCCGTCGTTGCCGGTGCTCTGATCGGGAGCTGATGTCGGGGGCAGGGGTCGGGTGGTCGTGGTCTGCCAAGGCCTGGGCTCTGCAAGGTCCTTGCCGTCGCTGGCGCAGCCGGAAGCCAACATGACCAGCGCCACTACTGCGATCCAACCAGTCAATCCCGACTTCATCGGATCCGACAGTAGTGCGTGCCAGATGCATCCTGAGGAACACCCCGGTGAGGTTGAAAGTGCGTGAGCTGGTGTCATCCTCCGAAGACGACAATGCGATGGTCAGATACCCGTCGGTGATGTGCTCTACGCTCAGACTTCGTGCCTACCCGTCGTCTGAAGTCGGTGGGGCGGGTTCGCCTCACAGTTCCACGGCTTCGTTGGCGACCCCTTGGTGGTGTTCTCGGCCCCGCAAAGGGTGACGCTGGGCAGAGCTTGGCGGCGCTGGCGTTCAGCGCCATCACCAGCGTGGTCGCCGGGCTGACACTCGCATCCCAGGAAGATCAATTCGCTGCCTTGCCGGGATTGTTGCTGTTCATCCCACCTGCAATTGGGCTCCGCGGCAACGTGTTCGGTCCGCTGGGCAGTCGGCTTTCCACCAATATTCAGATGGGAACGTTCTCGTGGACATGGAGGATCGACTCTGTGCTCGGGCAGAATCTGGTCGCCGTCCTCATCAACTCGCTGGCGGCGAGCCTGGGCATCTCACTCCTTGCCGAGGTGCTGGCGCTGTCACTGAGGGATGGTGCCGTTGCACCGATCGGATTCAGCGACTTTGTTGTGGCCGGGGTCCTCGGAGGCATCCTCGCATCGGTCGTCGTATTGGGATTCACACTTGTCGTGGCATTCGCTGCGGTTCGGCTCGACCTCGATCTCGACAATGTGGTCGCACCCATGGTGACCGCGGCCGGAGACCTGATCACATTGCCCGCATTGGTGCTCTCGCTGGCTCTGGTACGCCGAGGAAACACGACGCTGATCACGGCCACCGTGCTCACCGTGCTCACGCTGTCCCTGTCGCTCTGGCTCGTACGTTCCGGCCTCGGATTGGCTCGTCGAATCGTCGGTGAATCGCTGCCGGTGTTGCTCATCGCTGGCGCCCTGAGCTTGACTGCCGGCATCGCCATCGAGTCATCCGAGAACCGGCTCAGTTGGGTCATGCTCGTGTTGCTCCCCGGATATCTCGGCACCGCTGGTGCACTGGGCGGTATCCTCGCCAATCGTCTTTCCACCAAAGTGCATCTTGGCCTCGTGCAGTTCAGCCCGTGGCCGAGCGCCGAAGCGAGAAGTGACATGGCTTTCACCGCCGCCCTTGCGGCTCCCATCTTCGGTTTGCTGGCGGTCGTGGCCGAGATCGTTGCTCAGGCTGCCAACCAGAGCACGCCAGGTCTACTGTCGTTGCTGGCTGTCGCCATGTCCGGCGGGTTCGTTGCGACGATGTTCGTGCTGGCGATCGCCTACTACGGAACGCTCGCCTCGGTCCGGTTCGGGCTCGACCCGGACAACACTGGAATCCCGTTGGTAACCGCCGCGCTCGATGTTGTCGGAGCTCTCACGCTCGTCGGAGCGGTGGTCGTATGGAGGGTGGCATGATCGATCATGACAAACTGCGGCTCAGGGATTCACCTGCGCCCCCGATTCGGAAGCGAAGGCAACAGCAGTAATGGACAGCCGAAACATGCGGACCATGCTCGCCGAGGCGAAGGACACCAGTGAGTTGATGGTGGACCTCGCCTACGCCGCGCTGTATTTCAATGATCCCGACATGGCCGACGAGGTGGCGAGTCTCGAGGCCAAGCTCAACCAGCTCGTCTACGACATGCGCGCCCTGTGCATCGTCGCGGTCCGCCATCCTCGGGAGGCTGAGTCGATGGCGGCAGTGCTTCAGGTCGTCGCCGCGGTGGAACGGATCGGTGACGACGCCGTCGACATCACCCGAATCGTCACCCGTAAGCTCGGCATTCCACACGAACTCTTGCAGGACCTCGCCGATGCCGAGGAGGTCAGCCATCGCCTGGTAATTCAGCCGGGATCAAGCTTTGCGAGTCAGCCCCTGTCCGCATTCGAGCTACCGACCACAGTTGGAATGCGGGTGATGGCGGTCCGCAGAGAGCGTGACTGGATCGTCGACCCCAAAGGCGACTTCGTCCTCGTGGCTGACGACGTGTTGATATTCCGCGGATCCCCTGATGCGATTCCGAAGCTGCGCGACCTCGCCGGCGCACCGGAGTGGCGACCTCCAGAAGTGGATGATTCAACGGCGATAACCGACCTGGACCGTGCGATCGACACCTTGGTCGAGATGAAGGATCTCTCCGAGGTTGCGGTGGGGTTGGCGTATTCCACGCTCGTCCTGCAGGACCGGAGCCTCGCCGCGCAGGTCCGCCATCTCGAAGATCGCTTGGATGAGATGAACAACCGTCTCGAATTGTGGGTTCTGCGAGCAGCAGGAGACTACGCGGGCGATCCAGCGCAGCTGAGAGGCCTCTTGCAGCTCAGCCGAGCAGCCGAAGACATCGGCGACCAAGCCCAACAGATGGTGTGGCTCGTCGAAAGGAGCACCGAACTTCACCCTGTGCTCGGAATTGCGCTGGGTGATGCCGACGACGTGTTCCTGCGACTGCCGATCGGAAGCGGAAGTCAGATGGATGCTGTATCGCTCCAGACGCTTCGCCTCCCGCTCCATCCCGGGTACACGATCCTGGCGATTGAACGGGATGACAGGTACCAATACCGGCCCCGGGGCACCGCGAAACTCCAGGCAGGCGACCACATTCTGGCAACCGGCCCCGAGGAAGGCCAGGAGGCTTTGGCAGAAATGGCGGGTTGGCGTCTCGTCGAGGACGAAGACACCGGCGAGATCGAGTTGGAACCCCTGACCTACTGACGAACGGAGTGCCTACGGCGCAGGCGGGTTCAGCCGAGGCGGTGGGGGACTCGACGCAGGGTCGAGCGCATCTTCGGCGGCCTGTTCTGCAGCTCTGACCGCAGCCCGGGCGGCCTTTGTTGGTGCCGGCGCACCGTCGCGAATCTTCGGGGCCTCGGGAAGTGGTCGGGCTTCGCGCCGCGCAACCGGAGCCGACTTCGGTTCCGATGCTGCCTCCCGGACCATTTCGCTGATTCCGCCGATGGCGCCCATGGCTGAGCTCATGTCAGCGGGCAGGAAGATCTTTGTGGCTTGCCCGTCGGCCATGTGGGCCATGGTCTCCAGGTACTTGATGGCGATGACTCGATCGTCGGTTCCGACGTCTTGGATCGCTCGGTAGACCCGGTCGATTGCGTCGGCTTCACCTTCTGCAACCACCGACTGCCGGTACCGTTCGGCTTCGGCTCGTAGTCGGGTTGCTTCGGCTTCGCCCTGAGCGTTGAGGATGTCTTTCTGACGTCGACCCTCAGCTGACAAGATGGCCGCAGTCTTCTCACCTTCAGCCCTTGTCACTGCGGCCTCGCGAGAACCTTCTGCCTCGGTCACCACCGCACGGCGGGTTCGTTCGGCCTTCATCTGCTCGTGCATGGCGTGCATGACGTCAGCTGGTGGATCGATGCGCTGGATCTCGACCCGAACAACTCGCACACCCCATTTGTCGGTGGCGTCATCGAGAATCTGGCGAAGTGCGCCGTTGACGCGCTCGCGGGAGGTGAATGCCTCGTCGAGCGTCATCTCGCCGATGACGTTCCTGAGGTTCGTTTGGGCCAGTTTGGTGACAGCGAGTTGGAAGTTGGAGATGTTGTAGAGCAGGCGCTGAGGATCGGTTGGTTCGAAGTACACGACGGCGTCGACGGCCGCGGTGACGTTGTCCTGGGTGATGACTTCCTGAGGCGGCACATCGATGACCTGCTCTCTCATGTCGACCGCACGTAGACGGTCGACGAAAGGCACGATGATCCGAAGGCCGGGATCGACGGTTTCTTTGTATTTACCGAGCCGTTCGACAACACCCTTCTGGTACGGCTGCACGATGCGGACGCCGGTTGCCACGATCACGAGGGCAATCAGTCCGATCAGGACCGCAATGCCTATGAGAATCTCCATGTGTGTATTCCTTTCGCGTCACATCACGCTAGTTGATAGGACAACGTTGATCGGGGGAGAAGGGTTCCATCGGCAACTGGATTCTGCTGTCGCCTACTTTGGTAGTTCCTTCATCCCTTCGGCGTAGTAGTCGGGTTCGACGACAACACGGTTGCCGACGACCTCGAGAATCTTCACCGCGGCGCCGGCCTCGAGCGAATGGCCGTCGTCGGTAACTGCGGTCCAGACCTCGCCGCCCACGCGAACCTGGCCTGCGGTGTCCCCGGTGCCGATCGCTCGAATGACGGTGGCGTTGTGCCCGACGAGGCGATTGGCCCCAAACCCTTTCGGATTGGGCAGGTCAACGTCGAGTTTGGTGATGAGCGGTTTGAGAACGACGAAACCGGCTCCGGAAACGATTACGAACACCAGGAGGCTGAGTAGGAGCGATGCGCCGGCGAGGCTGGCGATCGCAGCGCCGGCGGCTCCGGCCGCGAGCGGGAGCAGAAAGATGGTGCCGGTGACCATGATTTCGCCGAAACCGAACCCGGCTGCGACGAGAAGCCAGAGTATGGCCCAGACCGTTGAGCTTTCCATCGACCAATTGTACTTGATCCCCATCAGCCCGTGTAGGCCCCAGGTCAAGTGGGATCGGTATCCTTGGACGGTGGCCCGCCTGATGAGTATCCATGCCCATCCCGACGATGAAGCGTCGAAGGGGGCTCCGACCATCGCCAAGTACATGGCTTTGGGGCACGAAGCAAGCTTGGTGTGCGCAACCGGGGGTGAGGAGGGTGACATCCTCAACCCCGCTATGGACCGCCCCGAAATTCGTGGCAATCTCCACCAGGTTCGGATGGCCGAACTCGAAGCGTCGGTCAAGGAGATTGGATATACCGAGTGCGTGATGCTCGGCTACCGGGACTCCGGGATGCCCGACACCGAGGGCAATCTTCACGCTGACTGTTTCGCCCGTGCCGATTTCGACGAGGCCGTTGGAAGATTCGTCGCGGAAATCCGGCGGTTTCGCCCCCACGTCATCATCACCTACGCCGATGACCAGCAGGGGTACCAGCATCCGGACCATCTCATGGTTCACGACATCTCGATCCCGGCATTCGATCGAGCCGGCGACCAGCGCTGGTATCCCGACGCTGGCGAGCCGTGGACTCCGCTCAAGCTGTACTACTCGATGTGGACACGGGCCCGGCTCGACGCGTGGCAAGCCAAGTACGAAGAATTGGATCTCGAAAGTCCCTATGACGAGCGGTGGTGGGAACGTCCGGACATGGACAGCCGGATCTCCACCCAAGTGGAGATCGAGGCGTTCTACGGGGTACGGACCCGGTCACTTCTGGCGCATGCCACCCAAATCGACCCTGAGGAGAAGTTCTGGTTTGGACTGCCAGATGAGCACGCGGCTGCCGCGTATCCCTACGAGGACTACATCCTGGCCCTTTCGCGTGTTCCGAGCGGTCAGTATGAAACCGACCTACTCGATGGTGTCGATGCCGGGAGCCAAATGTGACCCTTGATCGTTCCTGGCTCAACCGCGCTGTCACGGCGTCTGCGGACCGACCTGTCAACGGTCTCCACGGAAGCGCACAGTTGCTGATCGGCAAGGTCGAAGCCATTACTGTGAACATCGACGACGGTCGGATTGTTGGTGAAGCGGTGGGCACTCCTCAGTGCCAAGTGTCGTTTTCCAAACCGCAGGCCGAGGCCTTGGTGGGTGGAGAACTCAAACTGTCGGTCGAGTACATGCGTGGAGACCTGAAACCCACCGGGTCGACTGCAGCGATTGTGGCCCTGATCGACGCCCTCGACGCCCTCAGGCCCGAGTGAGCGGCATCGGAAGTCACTCGAGCGGTTGATCGGGCCCCTCACACCGAGCCCAGAGGCCGACTGGCGCCGACCGAGCGGCGTTTCGAAGTTCGGTGAACGAGCTTCGATACGCGGTGTTGGGCTCGAAGAACAGCGTGTCGGCGTACCCGTTGGAGATCAGCCATTCGTTGACGAAGAGGTCATCCTCGACGCGGTAGATGTACAGCAGTAGGCGGCCGAAACGGTCGCGGGCTTCCGTGTCGCGCTCGAGCCGCACCAAGGTGTCAACCGGGAGCAAGCCCTTGAGCGCCGTTGAGGCTTCCTCTCCGAAACACTGGACCGGCGTGTCACGGCTCACCGACTCGGGCGCATCGACTCCGATGAGCCGGACACGTTCCTCTTGTCCGCCGATGACGAGATCCACTGTGTCGCCATCGATCACCCACTCGACCCGTCCCGTCTCAGCCGTCTCTTGGCTGGTCGTGGCGGGATCCTCTCCGGACGCGATGACGATCGCCGCTGCAGCGGCAGCGATCCCCAGAACGGCCAGAAGGCGGATGATCCTCACGCCGCCAGTCTGGTGTGCTTTCTGGTCCTTGTTGTGGTGGCGGACTCACGAGAGGCGCCGATTGTGGTCACTGGTGTACGAGAACCGAGATCGAACTCGAGTCGTTGCTGGGCCGGGCCGTCGATCTTGGCGTCGAGGATCTTGCGCACCCGAGCGAGGCCTTGCCGGCCTATGTGGCGGGTCTCGTCGGTGAGTTCCCAGGGGTATCGCGGGCGGGTTGGGAGGGAATGTGTTTGCTGCATGGTTTCATGATGAACGAGGGGTGTGACACTGGGAGTTTGCCCTGTTCAGAGGGTTTCAGTGGAGTCGGTCAGCACGAGTGTCTCAGGTCGGTGCGTGGGTTAGGGTGTCGTATCGCGACCCTCGGTCAACCTCCTTCGGTCCAAGGATCGTTTGTCGGTGGTTCGCTCGGTTCGATCGTGATGCTGTGAAGACCGAGAAGGTCAGCTCGGTTCCTCGGGCACTGTCGAGAACTCCGAAGTACCTTCGTTGGTATGGCTGACACCGCAGAGCAGGTAAAGGATGCGCTCCTGGACAGCGCCGCCGATTTGGCTCGGCGACGCAACCACGAGGCGGTCAGTGCATCTGGCGAGAGTTTGCTTCATCACTACTTCCGCCGTACCGCGCCCCAGGAGTTGATCGAAAAGGATCCGATCGATCTGTACGCGGCCGTGGTTCGTCACTTCCAGCTCGCCGAACGTCGCCTGCCGACCGAGACTCTGATTCGGGTCTACAACCCCGACAGCGATGAAGACGGCTGGTCCAGCAGCCACACCGTGATCGACATTGTGACCCGGGACATGCCGTTCATCGTCGATTCGGTACTTGCGTTGATGGAGAGCCGCGGGTTGCAGGTCCATGTGCTGGCCCATCCGATGTACCTGATTACGCGTGACGCGAACGGTTTGCAGGAGGAAGTCGAACTACCCGACGACTCCCATGAACCCACCGAGTCGATGCTTCACCTCGAGGTGGATCGGGTCTCCCAACGCTCCGAGCTCGACGAACTCCAGTCACAGCTGGCCTTGGTGCTCAGCAATGTTGCTGCCACGGTGGAGGATTGGCATGCGATGCGGGCCAAGGTGCTGGCTCTCGCCGAGGAGCTGGATGAGTGGGCACGAGAAGCGGCCGCAGGCTCGCCTCGTTATGTGGCAACAGTCGGTACCGACGCTGCCGAGGTGGCAGAGTTCCTCCGCTGGATGGAGGCTGGCTCATTCACGCTGATCGGGTATCGGGAATACGATTTCATCGACGACGAGACGAACCCAACCATCGCATCTCGACCTCGAACCGGGCTCGGCACGCTCCGCCAGTCCGAGCCTTCCAGTCGCAACCTCGGTGAACTCCCACCCGAGACCGCCATTCAAGCCCGCCAGCCGAACGTGTTGAACCTCACCAAGGCCAACACCGTTTCGACGGTGCACCGAGCTGTACCTCTCGATTACGTCGGTATCAAGGAGATCGACAGCGAAGGGAATGTCACCGGCGAGCGGCGGATCATTGGACTGTTCACCTCCACGGTCTACTCCGGCCAGGTGCAGGAGATCCCGATCGTTCGGGCCAAGGTGGCCGGGATCATGGATCGGGCGAACTTTCATCGCACGAGCCATGACCACAGCCGCCTTCTGAATCTGCTGCAGCTGTTTCCGAGAGACGAGCTGTTTCAGATCGACATCGATGAGCTCCAGACCATGGTCATGGCCATGCTCGACCTGCGAGATCGTCGGCAGGTCAGCATGCTGATGCGTCGAGACACCTTCGGGCGCTTTCTCTCATGTTTGGTGTACGTACCCCGGGATCGTCACAACACCGACGTACGACTGAAGATCCAGGAAACGCTGATGGAGGTTTACCGGGGCCGCACCGTTCGATTCTCCACCGAGATCTCCGATGCGCCGTTGGCCCGGCTCCACCTGGTGATCTACATCGACCCAATTCCTGCCGAGGAACTTCCCGAGCTCGAGGCTGTGCAAGCTCGGCTCATACAAGTGACCCGCACCTGGGACGACTTCCTCCGGGGGGCACTGATCGAAACGTACGGAGAGGACCGGGGCCTCGAGCTTCTGGGCAGGTACCAGGATGCGTTCGAAGCTGGCTACCGCTCGGACGTGCTGGCGGAGTCGGCGGTGCACGACATCGAACGCCTCGAGTCGCTTCCCGAGGAAAGCCTGGATGTTTCGCTCCACCGACCGCTCGAAGCAGGGGCCCTCGAGCTGCGGTGCAAACTGTTTCGTTCCGGTCGGCCGATCACGTTGTCCCAATTCATCCCCGTGCTCCACGATCTCGGTGCTGTTGTGGCCGACGAGCGTCCCTACGACGTGGTGGCAACCGACAGGGATCCTCGCTTCATCTACGACATCGGCTTGCTGCTGACCACAGAATTGGATCGAGCCGGTCGCAGTCGTTTCCGTGATGCTGTTCTGGCGGTGTGGAACGGTCAAGTGGAAAGCGACGGGCTGGCCCGGCTCGTCGTCACCGCTGGCCTGACATGGCGAGAGGTGGTGATTCTCAGAGGATACGCGCGCTACATGATTCAGATCGGCATCAAGTACAGCTACTCGTATCTGATCGACACGCTGAACGGCAATCACGAGATCGCGAAACGGTTGGTTGCCTTGTTCTGCGCACGGTTCGATCCCGATCGTGCCGGCGAGGCGGCCGAGGATGAGGAGAAGGCCGCGGTGATGGCGGCAATAGATGGGGTAGTCAGCCTCGATGCCGACATCATTCTCCGATCGTTCGTGGCGTTGATCGGTGCCACCACCAGGACCAATCACTGGCAGACCGACGCGGCCGGCGGCAATCGTCCGGCGCTGGCCCTCAAGCTCGATCCGCGGAGCATCCCCGATCTCCCCCGGCCGATTCCGAGCGCCGAGATCTTCGTGTACTCGCCCCGAACCGAGGGCGTCCACTTGCGATCGGGTCGGGTCGCCAGAGGGGGGCTGAGATGGTCGGATCGCATGGAGGACTTCCGAACGGAGATCCTGGGGCTGATGAAGGCGCAGACGGTCAAGAATTCGGTGATCGTCCCAGTCGGGGCGAAGGGAGGCTTTGTCGCCCGGCAGTTGCCGGCATCTGGTACTCGCGAAGAGGTCATGGCCGAAGTCGTTTCGTGCTACCGCACTTTTGTCAATGCCATGCTCGATGTGACCGACAACATCGTGGACGGCGAGAGAACACCGCCGGAGCGAACGATACGTCACGATGCCGAAGACCCGTATCTTGTCGTTGCTGCGGACAAGGGCACTGCGACGTTCTCGGACACTGCAAACGAGATCGCGACCAAGCGCGGCTTCTGGCTCGACGATGCATTCGCATCTGGAGGTTCAGATGGCTATGACCACAAGGCCCTGGCGATTACGGCCCGCGGGGCGTGGGTTTCGGTCGAGCGGCACTTCCGGGAGATGGGCATCGATGTCCAGACCAACCAATTCTCTGCGGTCGGGATTGGTGACATGTCGGGTGACGTGTTTGGAAACGGGATGTTGAGAAGCCCCAAGACCCGGTTGATCGCGGCGTTCGACCACCGCCATATCTTCATCGACCCGCACCCTCATTCGGCCAACTCCTTCGCGGAACGTCAGCGCCTGTACGATCTGCCGAGGTCGAGCTGGGACGACTACAGCCGGGATCTGATTTCGGCCGGTGGTGGTGTGTTCCCTCGGTCTGCGAAATCGATCTCCCTGACCCCCGAGATCAAGCTCGCACTCGGGATGAATGGTGACGACGCCGAATCAGCGACTCCGGATGAGCTCATTCGAGCGATCTTGCGAGCGCCGGTTGACCTTCTGTGGAACGGTGGCATCGGCACCTATATCAAGGCATCGTCGGAAACTGATGTGGAGATCGGCGACCGATCGAATGATGGAGTACGCATCAACGCGACCGAGTTGCGCTGCAGAGTGGTCGCCGAAGGCGGCAATCTCGGTGTGAGCCAGCGAGGTCGGATTGAGTTTGCGTCCCGCGGTGGCCGAATCAACACCGATGCGATCGACAACTCCGCTGGAGTCGACTGTTCGGATCACGAGGTGAATCTGAAGATCCTCCTGGCGCTGGCCGAAGGCGATGGTGACCTCACGAGGAAACAACGCAACCAGCTTCTGGAGTCCATGGCCGATGCGGTGTGTTCCAATGTGCTCGACAGCAATTATTCCCAGAACGAGTCGTTGTCGGCAGCCCAGGCCCAGGCGACCGGGATGGTTCAAGTCCACACCAGGGTGATGGGGTGGCTCGAACGTGAAGCGCTTCTCGATCGGATGGTCGAGGCCCTGCCGTCCGATGCCGAGATGATCGAGCGTCAGGAATCCGGTGGCGGACTGACCCGTCCCGAACTTGCGGTCCTGCTGGCCTATACCAAGAACCTGCTCTCGGAACGCTTGGCTGGATCTGAACTTGTTTCGGATTCGGCGTGTCTGCTCTTCCTTGACGAGTACTTCCCCTCTGCGGTCAGGGCGTCCCATCAGCACCTGATTGCCGACCACCCGCTGCGTGGTGAACTGATCGCGACGTTGGTCGCCAATCACGTTGTGAATCGAGGTGGGATCTCGATGACTCCTCGATTGATGGAGGAGACCTCGGCCACCGAGTCCGACATCGCCATCGCACACATTGCGGCCACGTTGATCTTTGACCTCGGGAGCCTCTGGAACGAGGTCAGGACCTTCGACAACCTGGTTCCGGCCGCAATCCAAACTCAGATCCACCTGGCGGTCCGCCGCCTGGGTGAGCGCGCAACGCGCTGGCTGTTGAGGAACGAACCGCAGCCGATCCGCGTTTCCGATGTCGTTGAACGGTACGCCGAGGGTGTCCGACGGCTGCATGAACGAACCGCCATGATGGATCAGCCCGATTACGTTCGAGGCGAGTTCGACCGCTACGTCGAGGCTGGCGTCCCGTCGGAGTTTGCGGCCAAAGCCGCCACGTTGGGAACCGCATTCGGGTTTCTCGACTTGCTCACTGTTGCCGAGCGAACGGGTATCGAACTCGATGGCGTTGCGGCGCTGCATGCCGTGATCGAAGAAGAGCTTGATCTGTCGTGGTTGCGAGAGTCGGTCATCGCGCTTCCCCGCAACGACCATTGGCAGACGATGGCGCGAAGTGCGCTGCGGGATCAATACTTCGGGGAGCACGCACAGTTGACCGCAACCGTGCTGGAAAGCACCGCTGAGTTCGCCGACCAATCACCCGAGATCCGAGTCACCCGGTGGCTCGAACAGAATCAGGTTGCTGCGGCCCGTTGCCGCCGAACGTTTGCGGACATCAAAAACGCCGCCAAACCGGACCTCGCACACGCGTCTGTGGCGGTTCGGGCTCTCAGCCAGCTGACCCATACGGTTTGAGCAACTCGATGGGCCTCCGTCCCGGTGGCTTCAGGTCGCCGACAGAACCGTTCTCATCAACCGCTGGGTGACCGTCCCAACCGCGTAGACACGAGCACTACAGTCTGTGCTGTGTTGATCTGGTGGGTCGTAGCCGTCGTTACGGTCGCCTGTGTCGCCGTAGTGATCTTCGCAGTCAGGGCGGCTCGACAGACCGCCCGGCACCGCCGCAGCCTTCGACACCTTGCCCGTCCGCTCGAGCCTGCCAGCGCGTATCGGGCTGTCGTGAACGCCCGTTCTGCCTTCACTCGATCGGTGCAGGCGTACGAAGAAGCGTTGGCACAGGCAGGCAGCGTTGGATCGGCCGGCGGGTCCAGCGTCCCCAGTGACTCCCAGACCCAGGCCGTCGATCTGGAGATGATGGAGACGCGCAAGGATCACCGCCGCACCCGACTCCTCGAGGCGCAGCGGGCATGGGAAGAAATGCGCCCGGCAGAAGGCGCAGATTCGCCGGTGAACATGTGGGTGGGTGCTGGAGAGTTGTGGGGATGGTCGCTGGGTCTGGTCGGGTATGAGACGACGCTGCTCCGGCTGGAACATGCCGTGGATTCGTCATGCTGGGTGGTGGTCGAAACTCGGCGATTCCGACTTGGTCCTGCCCTGGGTGCTGAGCGGCTCAGGTTGGGCATGGTCGTCGAGGGACCCGACAGTGACCAGCTCACCGGCTTGATTCAAGTTGCCATGGGCGGCCCCGAGATTGCGTTGCGGCCCGGTACCTCGATCGCGCGCTGGCTTGCCGGTCAGCGGTTGTCAGGAAGGTCGCTCTTCGACGCGCTGCGCGGATCGGTCGATTCGAGCAGCCGTGTCTACCTCACGGGTCTGGGACCCAGCGTGAATCGACTGTCGCTGGGCTATCTGAGCGAGGTGCGGGATATCGACCTCGACCGAACCGACGCCGGACTGGGGGGTGCATTCGATGAGCTGAGTGTTCGAATATCCAGCTCAGGGCCGTCGGTGTTGGCTGGGGTGTGGTTCGGCCGTCGGCCGTCGGCCCGGGTAGTTGCGGGCTCGAACCACCAAGCGTGGGTCCGGTCCTAGCCGACCGGAATCCAGGCGACGATCAGGTCGTCGATTGTGATGTCGGCCTTCTCGAGCGAGACGTCGAGTTCGGTGATCGCTTCGGCCTTTTCGTTCCACTCGTCCTCGAGGTCCAGGATGCTCTCGGCCAATTTGGCTTCGAGCTCCTGGAGGTCGCTGTACTTCTCATCCAGTCGGTTCATGGCAGTCTCGACCCGATTCTGAGATGTTGCAGCGCGGCGTCGGCCCGATCCCATTCGTCTGGCGGCGGAACCCAGCGAGCGCGACCGGCGCCGACCGCCGAGAAGTCCACCGAGAATCGAAGTCCCCAGATCGATGATCTGTTCGTGCTTTCTGCCCTCGGCATCGATTTCGGCCTGCCGAACGCGGTCCTCGGCTTTGGCGATCTGATCGTGGATACGGCCGAGTTGGGATTCCAGTTTGTCTCGGAGTTTTCCAGCGGCTGCGTCGTTTCCATCATCGGCTACGAGTCGGCAGCGCAGTTCGAACGCATCCCGGGTTTCGTTGGGTCGGCTGAAGAGTTTCAACTCGGTGTTCTGGAACAGTGCCAATGATTCGTCGTTGTAGAGCGCGTTCTTGATCGTTCGTTGCGCTGCCGTAAGGGCGGTTTTGGTGAAGTTGAACTCGGGAACCACGTACCTGATGCCCTCGGGCGGATCGGGTGAGAAATCGCGGTCGTCGAAGTCGACCTCGAGCAGAGCGTCGGCATCGAAGCCGTCGATGTCGGTGGGAACGATCGCCTCCCATTCCTCGGTGTGCCTCAGCTTGGCCCTGGTGTCGTCGAAGAGGAGCGAGACCCGCGCCGCCAGAACCGGGGCGTAGCGATTGCTGCCGGGAACGCCGCCGACGGCCTCCAGCCACGGAGCGTTCGCTGCCACGTACCGCACCGCAGTACCCGATGGAACGTTGGGAGCCACCGTCGATTCGTCATCGGCGATCGGATCCACCGCTGGGGGCCCGCCCGCAGGAGCTGGGGTCGTCACCTTGGAGTCGGTCGAAGGCGCTCCTTGCGCCAGTTCGGCGTTCTTGTCGGCCATCAACTCGGTGACCTGGGACCGTGACATCGGGCCGGCCAGGTAGCTCATGGCCCACCGGGTCGTGAACAATGGCAACGCTGAGGAACGGGTAGTTCGCAGCATGAATTGCCGCTTCCCGAGTTGGCTGATCCGGTCTTCGACCTCGCCGATATCGATCGAACCGTCAGCTGATCGCAGACCATCGATCAGTCGGTTCTTGTCCTGTTCGGTTTGCAGGCGTCCGATCATCCACGTACCGGCGTTGGAGATTGCCTTGTAATCAAGGTCGACCGGGTTCTGGGTGGACAAGACCAACCCGACACCGAATGCACGCGCCTGTTTGAGCAGGGTGAGGATCGGCTTCTTGGTCGACGGGTTGCCGACCGGCGGGGCCAAACCCATCACCTCGTCGATGTAGATCAGACACCGGAGCTGACTTGTACCGGATTGGGACCGCATCCAGGAGATCACCCGACTGAGGAGCACCGTGATCGCGAAATGCCGCTCGTTCTCGTCGAGGTGGCGAAGCGAGACAACTGCGGCCCTGGCGTTTCCCTGGTCGTCCCACAACATCGACTGAGGATCCATGGGAGCACCCGTAGCCCAGGCCGCGAAACTGGGCGATGCCAACAATCCGTTGAGTCTCATGACCAGGGCCTGGCGGTCTTTGGCGGGAAAGAAGGTGTCGAGATCCAAAACGCCGAGTTTGCGGATCGGAGGATCCATCAGCTGTCCCAGCAACGTGGGCATGTCGAGGGGGGTGCCGGCGTCCCATGATCGAGCGATCAGGTTGGCGAGAAGGATGTGCTCGCGCCCCGAAAGCGGGTCGCTTTCCACCCCGATCAGGCCGAGCAGACCGCTTACGGTCGAGTCGACCTCGTCTTGGCGGGCAGCCGGATCATCAGTCGCCGGTGGGTCGAGCCGGCCAAGAACATCGAGCGGAACTCCCGAGGCGGCGCCCGGGGTGTAGATGACCGGGTCGGCGGCCTGGGCGAGAGACTTGATGTTCGAGCCGTCCAAACCCCAACCGGCCAAACCCTTCTTCCACAGCTCGGCCGTAGCTTGGGCGAGTTCAGCTGTGGTCGTGTTCTTCACCCGGGCGTCGCCTTCGTCCATCCACGGCTCAAATGACGTTGCGTCGAGATCGGGAAAGGTGAGGGCAAGGTTCCCCAGGTCGCCCTTCGGGTCGATGGCGAGTACCGGCACACCGGACAACAAGGCCTCCTCGAGCAGGACGATTCCCAGGCCGGTCTTGCCTGACCCTGTCATGCCCACGATGACTCCGTGGGTTGTGAAATCTGCGCTGTCGAGCAGGATCGGAGTTCCGTCTCGGTCGCCGGAATCAGCGTGGATCTGCTCGCCGACGTGGAGTTCTCCGGGTTTCTTGGATGTCGCCATGGAGAACATTCTGATGCCTCTCGGGCACGGTTCACGGAAAACGGGTCAAAAATCCGGCATGATGGTAACCGATCCAATCGAAAGGACATTTGCAATGGGGATCTTTGATAAAGCGAAGGACGCACTCAGTGGCGCCACGGAAAAGGCTGGAGAGCTCCGCGAGTCGGTCGGAGGAAAGGTCGAGGAAGGCATCAACAAGGGCGCCGACATGGCCAACTCCGCTACCGGAGGCAAGTTCGAGGGTCAGATCGACAAGGTCAAGGACCTTGCCGACAAGATCGACGGAGAGGACGACGATGGCTCCGAGGCAGTGTCCGATGCCGCCGATGCGGTGTCTGACGCAGCCGATGCAGCCACCGACGCGGTGTCTGATGCAGCTGACGCAGTGTCCGACGCAGTAGAGGACGTTGACCGCCCCGAGTAGCGGTGTGCGGCTCGAACCGCTCAGTGAAGTTTTGAACAGCACAGGCGCCGCCTGTGCTGTTTGCGTTTTCGGCTGATCAGGGTCTGGCTGATCAGGGTCTGACGGACAAACGAGCGATCAGGGCGTAGTCACCCTGATCGATCACGGGGTTCAGTTCCGATTTGAAATCGGCCTCGCCCACCTGAGAGGCCGCGAAGACCTCGGCGAAATCGCCGGCTCCGGTCTCGAAGTCAGGTCGCCCACTATCGGGCCACCAGTCGGTGTCGTTGGCCAGCTTCCGTTCGGCGAGCCACACCCTCCGATCGTCCGAGTCGTTCAGTGTCACGTCGATCGCATGACCGATCTCGTGAGCGAGCACTCGTGCGATCCGCTCCTGATCGTCTCCCTCTCGTACGAAAACCTCGATGCGGCGTTCCGCGCTCCATGTGTAGCCCGAGGCTCTGCCCCGTGGTTCCAGGAATGTGATCGTCCAGCCTTGGAGTTCGGAGCGCCAGGGATAGCGGATCAAATCGAGCGCCGGTTCGGAAACGGCTGCGATGTCGGCTGTTTCGTAGGTGAGCGTCGATTGCCCTTGTTCGACATCGAGGGCGAGGGGATCAACCGGCGCGCCAGGGATGTCAGGGTCTGAAGTCCCACCGATGACGGCAAAAATCGAGAGAATCGCGCCCAGGACCACGGCCGAGGCGGACAGTACCGAGGAGAAACGAACCGCCTGTTCATTGAGTCGCTGGCGTCGAAGGAAGGCGCGTTCGTCCTCCAGCGTCCAGGACGACTCAGTTGTGGAAGGACCAGCGGTCATGGATGAGCAATCAGTCGACGGAATTGTCCACCTGGGGATCGACACGCTTCTGGTTCACCTTGAGCCGACCGGTTCCCTCAATCCGACCGAGAGCAACGGCCACTCCGCGGTAGACTCAGAACAAGAAGCAGGAGGGGCGAAACCCCGGCCCTGGATCCCCTGCCACGTTTCGCCTGGAGGCCGTGATGACCGAAGTACTTGAGCCAACTGAAATCGCCGAAGCCCTTGCCATCATCGACGCTGGACTGGGCGGTTTGACCGCTCGCAGACTGGTGTCCGCCGATGAGGTCACCGACCTACTGCTCGATGTTCGAGCGATCTTGAGCACCCCTCCCACAGTGCAGATGGATACCGTCGACGGATAGCCAGCCTGAAAGATGGTCGAGCATCGCTCGGTCGGTACGATCGGTAGCCCAACTGGTTACCGAGGAGTATCAAGAACATGGCTGATCTGGGATTTGACGGAAAAGTAGCGATCATCACAGGCGGAGGCGGCGGTCTGGGCCGTGAGCACGCGCTCGAATTCGCGAGGCGCGGCGCTCGGGTTGTCGTCAACGATCTCGGGGGAGCGGTCGATGGGACCGGCGGATCTGCGTCGGCGGCCCAGGCGGTCGCAGATGAAATCAGCGCACTTGGTGGTGAAGCCGTCGCCAACGGCGACTCGGTGGCCACGGTCGCCGGCGGCGAAGCGATCGTACAAACGGCAATCGACGCATTCGGTCAGGTTGACATCGTCGTCAACAACGCGGGCATCCTGCGAGACAAGAGCTTCCACAACATGACCGATGAGTTCATCACTGCTGTGATCGACGTTCACCTCAAGGGTGCCTTCTACGTCACGCTGCCCGCGTGGAAGTTGTTCCGCGAGCAAAAGAGCGGCGTTGTGATCAACACGTCGTCCAATTCAGGCCTGCTGGGCAATTTTGGTCAGGCAAACTATGGCGCTGCGAAGATGGGCCTTGTCGGGTTCACCCGAGTACTCGCGGCCGAAGGGGCCAAGTACGGCATAAGGGCCAACGCCATCGCCCCGGTGGCCAAGACCCGGATGACCGAGGATCTCTTGGGAAGCATGTCTGAGCAGCTCGATCCCAAGTTCGTCACACCCGTTGTGGTGTATCTCGCTCATGAGAGCTGTCCTGCGACCGGACAGGTCTACTCCGCAGCCGGTGGAACAATTGCCAAATTCTTCATCGGGCTGACGCAGGGAACATCCCGCGGTGCCGACATCACTGCGGAAACTGTCCAAGAAGATTGGGAAGCCATCAACGACGAGACCGGTTACGTCGTCCCGGCCAACCCCGCCGAAGAATTCGGGAAACTGCTGAAGAACTGGGGCGTCGGATAACCAGACCGACGCCAAAGGCCGACCGAATCAGCTCTGCTGTTTGTCCTCTGCATAGTCGGTCCATTTCGAGTAATCGATCTTGCCGTTGGCCGCCCGCTGCAGTGACTCAACCGAATACACATGACGGGGCGCCTTGTAGTGAGCAAGGCGCTCCTTGACGTGGGCGATGAGTTCGCTCTCCGATGCATCGTCACGCGCCGCGATGACCGCTGCGACCCGTTGACCGAAGCGATCATCTGGCACCCCCACAACGATGGCGTCTTCGACCAATGGGTGTTCCTTGAGGGCCTCTTCCACTTCCTCCGGGAAGACTTTCTCCCCGCCGGTGTTGATGCAGACCGAACCTCGACCCAGCAAGGCGATCGAACCGTCGGCCTCAACAGTCGCGAAGTCGCCCGGTACGGAGTACCGAACGCCGTCGATCGTGGGAAACGTGGCTGCAGTTTTTTCCGGGTCCTTGA